>NZ_QYRP01000002.1:3300000-3455001 GCF_003600895.1 Nocardioides cavernaquae | reverse complement strand
TGCCGTTGCTGATGGCCTACACGGTGCCGGTGAGCATCCTCGGGACCCCGACCGCCTGGCCCGCCTTCGTGATCGGCGGTGCGTGCTTCCTGGGAATGCTCTTCGCTGACGAGCGCGGCCGGCTCGAGCGGTGGGGCCGCCGGATCGAGACCGGCGACCGACCACGCGGCGGAGCGCTGATCGGCGCCGCGGCGCTGACGGCGGCAGTCCTCGTCTCCGCAGTCCTTCCCAGCCAGCCCACGCTGACCCTTCCCGGGTTCGGCACCGGCAACTCCGGCCCGGTCCGGATCACCGACCCGATCGCCGACCTCAAGCGCGACCTCGTGCTCGGGGCGGACATCCCACTGCTCCGGGTGAAGGTGACCTCAGGGCCCAGCACCCCCGCCCCGTCCTACGTCCGGCTCACCGTGCTCGACGAGTTCGACGGGAAGTCATGGCGACCCGGCGACCACCCGCGGCCACAGAGCCAGTCGGCGACGGGCGAGATCCCGCTGCTCGGCCTTGACCCGAGCCAGCCCGGTGAGACCATCGGGTGGCAGGTGAGCGTCACCGAACGCCTCGCGTCCTCGTGGCTCCCGACCCCGCGCTACCTCCGCTCGATCGAAGCCGGCTCCGACTGGCGCTACGGCGCGGACCCTCGACTTCCGCGCCGTCGACGACGTGACCACGGCTGGACTCTCCTATCCCCTGACCGAGTTCCGTCCCACCCTGACCGCCGACCAGCTCGCGGCGGCGGGTCCGGCGCCCGACCAGATCCAGGACGACTACACCCGGCTCCCGCGCGCCGCCGACAGCCTTCGCACCGTGGCGGAGCGGGAGACCCGGGGAGCGTCGACGGACTACGACCGCGGGGTGGCGTTGCAGCGGTTCTTCCAGTCGGAGTTCACCTACTCGACCCGGATCGCGCCCGGCAACGGGCTCGCCGCCCTGGAGCACTTCCTCACCCGGACGGCCGCGAGGGCTACTGCGAGCAGTTCGCTGCGGCAATGGCGGTGCTCGCCCGAGAGCTGGACATCCCTGCCCGCGTCTCCGTGGGGTTCCTGTCCGGCGACCGCACGACCACCGACACCTATGAGTTCAGCAGCCACGACCTGCACGCGTGGCCGGAGCTCTACATCGCAGGTGCCGGGTGGGTGATGTTCGAGCCGACGCCCACCTCGCACACCGTCGCCGTTCCCGGCTACACCCGCCCCACCGCGCAGCCGTCGAGCGGGCCCTCTGCGACTGCCACCCCGTCGACCGTTCGCCGTCCATCTCGGCCGGCACGAAGCCACGCCCCGAGACCGGGTCGTCCGGGCAGGACACCTCCAGCGAGCTCCTCACGACCTGGCTTCCGGCAGTCGGCGTCGGCGCGTTCGCCCTGCTCCTGCTCGGAGCGCTGCCACGGCACTGCGTCGCCGCCGCCGGGCCCGTCGGATGGCAGCAGCGACCCCCGAGGAGATGTGGGCCGAGCTCCGCGACACCGCTATCGACCTCGGCGTGCCGTGGCCCGAGGAACGGTCACCCGCGCCACTGGTCTCGCGCTCGCCGGCACCGTCAACTCGGTGCCCGAAGCCCCGGCCGCGCTGCGACGACTGGTGACCACGCTCGAGACCGCGCGCTACGCGCCGGCCGGGGAGCAGCCACCGCTCGACGACCAGCTCGCCGTGGACACCGAAACCTGCCTCGAGGCGTTGCGCGACGGCGCATCGCCGGCAGCACAACGCCGGGCTCGCTGGTGGCCACGCTCACTGCACCGGCGTACGACGCGCAGCGGCGCACGCGTCAGGCAGGAACATGCTTCGGGCGTGGTCGATCAACTCGACCCGCCGGCAGACGCCTGAGGAGACGGCGCCTGAGGAGACTCAGTCCTCGTGGCGGTGGCGCCAGCGGTCCATGCGGTCGTGGAGCGAACCCTGGTCATGCGCCGACGGGGTGGGCGGGCGCGCAGCGCAGAGAGCGCATAGGTCGCGCTGAGCAGCATGACCACAAAGCCCAGGACAGCAACCGGGATGAGCTCGGTCACCGCCCCGTCATCAGCAGGGCGACTCCACCGAGGAACGCGACCCCGGCCAGCAGTGCACGCTGACGAGCGGCCCGACGAAACGAGCTGCCACGCAAGGTGGACGCAAACTTCGGGTCCTCTTCGGTGAGTGCGCGCTCCATCTGCTCGAGCAGGCGAAGCTCCTCCTCCGACAGTGGCATGCTCCTCCTCACCTGGGCCGCACGGATGATCTGCCATCAGTCTAGGCAGCCGTTCTCGCCGGTGGTAGCCGCCGGTCCGGAAATTTCGTGAATGTCTCGCGAATCAGTGCGTTGCGAGCACGTGGATCTGTGTTGCCAGAGGCAGGTACTCCGGTCTTTCGGCGACCGCTTGCTCGAGCTCGAGGAGCGCGTCAGCTGCCCCGACCTCGGCGTCGAGGACGGCGCCAGGAACCAGATCGGTGAAGACCCGCACCGCATGCTGAGCGGTCACCGCGAACCCAGCCGCGTCGAGCAGCGCGACGATCTCGGCAGCCGTCCAGCGGCGCCCGGTGCCACGCCCTCGCGCCGGCACCTCACCCGGACCACCGTCGAGGAGGGTCAGCGCCTGGCCGAAGTGGCCGGCCATCGCGCGGGCCAGGACGGCCGCATGGCGCTGCGCGACGAGCAGGCTGAGCGTGCCGCCCGGTCGCAGGACGGTGGCGATGGTCGCCAACGCGGCAGCCGGGTCATCGCTGACCTCCAGCACCCCGTGGCACAGCACGACATCGACACTGGCGCCCGGCACGAGCTCCAGCAACGTGGAGAGGTCGCCCTGCTGGGCAGTCACCCGCTCCGCAACGCCTTGCTCCTGCGCGCGTCGGCCAAGTGCGGCCAAGGCGTCCGGGCTCGGGTCGACCACGCGAACGTGATGCCCCAGCTCGGCGACCCGGACAGCGAAGCCACCCGTGCCACCGCCGATGTCGAGCACCGTTGCTCCGGGCTGGCCTGCCAGAACGGCGTCGAGAGCGTTCCACACCACTGTCGTGCGTGCGGCCGCACGGCGTTCGCCGGGTCGCTCGCGCTCGCTGCCTGCCACTCCACCGGTGCCTGCCATGGATCCCACCCTAGTAGGACAGAGATCAGGCGCCCGCGCGAAGCGCGGGCCGGAACACGATCTCCTCCTCGACCGGCAGGTGCGGCGCCAGGCCCAGCGCCTGCTCGATCACGGAGAGGAAGCGGTCTGCGTCACGCACGAGGTCGTCCGCATCCCGCTCGGACACCGCACGACGCGAACCCGCCTCGGCTGCCGCGCGCTTGGACGCACCCGCGGCGAAGAACGCGGACCACTCCGTCAGCTCGGGCGCCACCTCGCGAGCAGGACCCAGGCGTTCTTCTGGCGCCGGCGCTTGGGGTCCGGGGGCCCGGGCGGCGAGCAGTGCCGCCGCGGCGCGCAACGCAGCGACATGGGCGTGGGCGTAGCGGGTCGGGACGTCACTCGTCGTGATCGCTTCACGCAGCGACTCGGCAGCGCGCTCGAGGTAGGCGTGCGTCGTCGCGGGCAACAGCATCATCGGGAATCTCCTTCGGTCGTCGACCCGCCTGATCGAACAGTTGTTCGAACAAGAGGAACGCTACACCTGCCCTCCGACAACAGGACAACCTCGACCGCGTGCCCTGGGGAAAACTGGTCCGACTAGGGTCGAGGGCATGGACGAGCACCCCTCGATCACGAGTTTTCGCGCTGAACTGGAGCGTCTCGGCGGCACCGGCGAGGTGATCGTCCTCCCCGAATCCGCGCACACGGCAGCCCTGGCCGCCGCCGCGCTCGGCTGCGAGGTCGGTGCCATCGCGAACAGCCTGCTGTTCTCCAGCGACAACGAGCCCGTCCTGGTCCTCACCAGTGGCGCACACCGGGTGGACACGACCGCGACGGCCGCGCGCATCGCCGTACCGAAGCTGAAGCGGGCTGACGCCGACTTCGTCCGCAACCACACCGGGCAGGTGATCGGCGGCGTGTCCCCCATCGCGCACCCCAGCCCGATCCCGACCTGGGTCGACATCTGGCTGCAGAAGCATCCCGTCCTGTGGGCAGCGGCCGGACACCCGTCGGCGGTCTTCTCCACGACCTACGACGAGCTCCTCCGCCTGACCGGCGGCACCGCGATCGAGGTGGACTGAATGATCGAGATCTGGCTCAACCCTGCCTGCTCCAAGTGCCGCACGGCCGTCAGCGAGCTCGACGCCACCGGCGCGGACTACACCGTCCGGCGCTATCTCGACGAGCCGCCGACCGCCGCCGAGCTCGAGGATGTCCTTGCCCGCCTGGGCGTGGACCCGTGGCACATCGCGAGGACGGGCGACGCGAAGGGGCTCGGCGTGACGCTCCCACCCAGGGACGAGGCGCACCGCGGCGACTGGCTGGCGCTGATGGTGCACAACCCGCGCCTGATCCAGCGCCCGATCATCACCGCAGGCGACGGCACGACCGTGGTCGGGCGCGACGCCGAAAGCCTGGCAAAGGTCATCGCCGCAGGCTGAGCCGCCCGTTAGATTCAGCGCGTGGAAAGTCTTGCGCTCGTCTTCTCCAGCGGCTGGGCCAGCGGCGTCAACAGCTACCTCGTTCTCCTCGTGCTGGGGCTCGCGGAGCGATTCGGGACGTTCGGCCAGCTCCCCGACGTCCTGGGACGCTGGGAGGTGCTCGCCGCGGCCGGGTTCATGTTCGCCATGGAGTTCGTCGCGGACAAGATCCCCTACGTCGACTCGACCTGGGACGCGATCTCCACAGCGATCCGCCCCACCGTCGGCGCAGTGGTCGGTGTCCTGCTCGCCGGCGACGCCGACAGCCTGAACCAGGCCGTCGCGGGTGTCGTCGGAGGCAGCTCCGCGCTCGCCGCCCACAGCGTGAAGGCCGGCACCCGGCTGGCGATCAACGCCTCCCCGGAGCCGGCCACCAACATCCTGGCCAGCCTCGCCGAGGACTCGGCGGTCTTCGTCGTGATGCTCTTCGCCCTGCACCACCCCTACATCGCCGCGTCGATCGCCGCGACGCTGCTGGTGATCGGACTGGTCGTCCTCTACTACGCGATCAAGCTGATCCGGCGTGGCTGGCGGAGGTGGAAGCGGACGGACCGCCGTCCATCCGCCTACGCCTGACCCCTAGGGTGCGCTCATGGCACGTATTGCAGTGATCGGCGGCGGGTTCGGCGGACTCGCCTCCGCAGCCCGGCTGGCCAAGCTCGGCCACGACATCACCCTCCTCGAACGCGGCAAGCACCTCGGCGGTGCGTCAGCACGATCGGTCCGAGGGCTTCAGTGGGATGCCGGCCGACCTCGACGCTCCTCGACGCGTCGTACTGCACTCCGCGTGAGCCGCCGCGCACGCGACGGTGGGCCGTCCTCGAACCAGTGCTCGCGCACGACGTCCTGGGGGACGAGGTCGAGCTCCTTCTCGAGGGGTCGGCCCGACTTGCGGAACAGGTCCCGGATCACGGCAGGCAGGAGCGTCGAGGTCGGGCCGGCTCCCACGTGAAGCCCTCGGACCGATCGTGCTGACGGCACCGCCGAGGTGCTTGCCGCGTTCGAGGAGGGTGATGTCGTGGCCGAGCTTGGCCAGCCGGGCTGCGGAGGCGAGTCCGCCGAACCCGCCGCCGATCACTGCAATACGTGCCATGAGCGCACCCTAGGGGTCAGGCGTAGGCGGATGGACGGCGGTCCGTCCGCTTCCACCTCCGCCAGCCACGCCGGATCAGCTTGATCGCGTAGTAGAGGACGACCAGTCCGATCACCAGCAGCGTCGCGGCGATCGACGCGGCGATGTAGGGGTGGTGCAGGGCGAAGAGCATCACGACGAAGACCGCCGAGTCCTCGGCGAGGCTGGCCAGGATGTTGGTGGCCGGCTCCGGGGAGGCGTTGATCGCCAGCCGGGTGCCGGCCTTCACGCTGTGGGCGGCGAGCGCGGAGCTGCCTCCGACGACACCCGCGACGGCCTGGTTCAGGCTGTCGGCGTCGCCGGCGAGCAGGACACCGACCACTGCGCCGACGGTGGGGCGGATCGCTGTGGAGATCGCGTCCCAGGTCGAGTCGACGTAGGGGATCTTGTCCGCGACGAACTCCATGGCGAACATGAACCCGGCCGCGGCGAGCACCTCCCAGCGTCCCAGGACGTCGGGGAGCTGGCCGAACGTCCCGAATCGCTCCGCGAGCCCCAGCACGAGGAGAACGAGGTAGCTGTTGACGCCGCTGGCCCAGCCGCTGGAGAAGACGAGCGCAAGACTTTCCACGCGCTGAATCTAACGGGCGGCTCAGCCTGCGGCGATGACCTTTGCCAGGCTTTCGGCGTCGCGCCCGACCACGGTCGTGCCGTCGCCTGCGGTGATGATCGGGCGCTGGATCAGGCGCGGGTTGTGCACCATCAGCGCCAGCCAGTCGCCGCGGTGCGCCTCGTCCCTGGGTGGGAGCGTCACGCCGAGCCCCTTCGCGTCGCCCGTCCTCGCGATGTGCCACGGGTCCACGCCCAGGCGGGCAAGGACATCCTCGAGCTCGGCGGCGGTCGGCGGCTCGTCGAGATAGCGCCGGACGGTGTAGTCCGCGCCGGTGGCGTCGAGCTCGCTGACGGCCGTGCGGCACTTGGAGCAGGCAGGGTTGAGCCAGATCTCGATCATTCAGTCCACCTCGATCGCGGTGCCGCCGGTCAGGCGGAGGAGCTCGTCGTAGGTCGTGGAGAAGACCGCCGACGGGTGTCCGGCCGCTGCCCACAGGACGGGATGCTTCTGCAGCCAGATGTCGACCCAGGTCGGGATCGGGCTGGGGTGCGCGATGGGGGACACGCCGCCGATCACCTGCCCGGTGTGGTTGCGGACGAAGTCGGCGTCAGCCCGCTTCAGCTTCGGTACGGCGATGCGCGCGGCCGTCGCGGTCGTGTCCACCCGGTGTGCGCCACTGGTGAGGACCAGGACGGGCTCGTTGTCGCTGGAGAACAGCAGGCTGTTCGCGATGGCACCGACCTCGCAGCCGAGCGCGGCGGCGGCCAGGGCTGCCGTGTGCGCGGATTCGGGGAGGACGATCACCTCGCCGGTGCCGCCGAGACGCTCCAGTTCAGCGCGAAAACTCGTGATCGAGGGGTGCTCGTCCATGCCCTCGACCCTAGTCGGACCAGTTTTCCCCAGGGCACGCGGTCGAGGTTGTCCTGTTGTCGGAGGGCAGGTGTAGCGTTCCTCTTGTTCGAACAACTGTTCGATCAGGCGGGTCGACGACCGAAGGAGATTCCCGATGATGCTGTTGCCCGCGACGACGCACGCCTACCTCGAGCGCGCTGCCGAGTCGCTGCGTGAAGCGATCACGACGAGTGACGTCCCGACCCGCTACGCCCACGCCCATGTCGCTGCGTTGCGCGCCGCGGCGGCACTGCTCGCCGCCCGGGCCCACCCGGACCCCAAGCGCCGGCGCCAGAAGAACGCCTGGGTCCTGCTCGCGGAGGTGGCGCCCGAGCTGACGGAGTGGTCCGCGTTCTTCGCCGCGGGTGCGTCCAAGCGCGCGGCAGCCGAGGCGGGTTCGCGTCGTGCGGTGTCCGAGCGGGATGCGGACGACCTCGTGCGTGACGCAGACCGCTTCCTCTCCGTGATCGAGCAGGCGCTGGGCCTGGCGCCGCACCTGCCGGTCGAGGAGGAGATCGTGTTCCGGCCGCGCTTCGCGCGGGCGCCTGATCTCTGTCCTACTAGGGTGGGATCCATGGCAGGCACCGGTGGAGTGGCAGGCAGCGAGCGCGAGCGACCCGGCGAACGCCGTGCGGCCGCACGCACGACAGTGGTGTGGAACGCTCTCGACGCCGTTCTGGCAGGCCAGCCCGGAGCAACGGTGCTCGACATCGGCGGTGGCACGGGTGGCTTCGCTGTCCGGGTCGCCGAGCTGGGGCATCACGTTCGCGTGGTCGACCCGAGCCCGGACGCCTTGGCCGCACTTGGCCGACGCGCGCAGGAGCAAGGCGTTGCGGAGCGGGTGACTGCCCAGCAGGGCGACCTCTCCACGTTGCTGGAGCTCGTGCCGGGCGCCAGTGTCGATGTCGTGCTGTGCCACGGGGTGCTGGAGGTCAGCGATGACCCGGCTGCCGCGTTGGCGACCATCGCCACCGTCCTGCGACCGGGCGGCACGCTCAGCCTGCTCGTCGCGCAGCGCCATGCGCCGTCCTGGCCGCGCGATGGCCGGCCACTTCGGCCAGGCGCTGACCCTCCTCGACGGTGGTCCGGGTGAGGTGCCGGCGCGAGGGCGTGGCACCGGGCGCCGCTGGACGGCTGCCGAGATCGTCGCGCTGCTCGACGCGGCTGGGTTCGCGGTGACCGCTCAGCATGCGGTGCGGGTCTTCACCGATCTGGTTCCTGGCGCCGTCCTCGACGCCGAGGTCGGGGCAGCTGACGCGCTCCTCGAGCTCGAGCAAGCGGTCGCCGAAAGACCGGAGTACCTGCCTCTGGCAACACAGATCCACGTGCTCGCAACGCACTGATTCGCGAGACATTCACGAAATTTCCGGACCGGCGGCTACCACCGGCGAGAACGGCTGCCTAGACTGATGGCAGATCATCCGTGCGGCCCAGGTGAGGAGGAGCCATGCCACTGTCGGAGGAGGAGCTTCGCCTGCTCGAGCAGATGGAGCGCGCACTCACCGAAGAGGACCCGAAGTTTGCGTCCACCTTGCGTGGCAGCTCGTTTCGTCGGGCCGCTCGTCAGCGTGCACTGCTGGCCGGGGTCGCGTTCCTCGGTGGAGTCGCCCTGCTGATGACGGGGCGGTGACCGAGCTCATCCCGGTTGCTGTCCTGGGCTTTGTGGTCATGCTGCTCAGCGCGACCTATGCGCTCTCTGCGCTGCGCGCCCGCCCGACCCCGTCGGCGCATGACCAGGGTTCGCTCCACGACCGCATGGACCGCTGGCGCCACCGCCACGAGGACTGAGTCTCCTCAGGCGCCGTCTCCTCAGGCGTCTGCCGGCGGGTCGAGTTGATCGACCACGCCCGAAGCATGTTCCTGCCTGACGCGTGCGCCGCTGCGCGTCGTACGCCGGTGCAGTGAGCGTGGCCACCAGCGAGCCCGGCGTTGTGCTGCCGGCGATGCGCCGTCGCGCAACGCCTCGAGGCAGGTTTCGGTGTCCACGGCGAGCTGGTCGTCGAGCGGTGGCTGCTCCCCGGCCGGCGCGTAGCGCGCGGTCTCGAGCGTGGTCACCAGTCGTCGCAGCGCGGCCGGGGCTTCGGGCACCGAGTTGACGGTGCCGGCGAGCGCGAGACCAGTGGCGCGGGGTGACCGTTCCTCGGGCCACGGCACGCCGAGGTCGATAGCGGTGTCGCGGAGCTCGGCCCACATCTCCTCGGGGGTCGCTGCTGCCATCCGACGGGCCCGGCGGCGGCGACGCAGTGCCCGTGGCAGCGCTCCGAGCAGGAGCAGGGCGAACGCGCCGACGCCGACTGCCGGAAGCCAGGTCGTGAGGAGCTCGCTGGAGGTGTCCTGCCCGGACGACCCGGTCTCGGGGCGTGGCTTCGTGCCGGCCGAGATGGACGGCCGAACGGTCGACGGGGTGGCAGTCGCAGAGGGCCCGCTCGACGGCTGCGCGGTGGGGCGGGTGTAGCCGGGAACGGCGACGGTGTGCGAGGTGGGCGTCGGCTCGAACATCACCCACCCGGCACCTGCGATGTAGAGCTCCGGCCACGCGTGCAGGTCGTGGCTGCTGAACTCATAGGTGTCGGTGGTCGTGCGGTCGCCGGACAGGAACCCCACGGAGACGCGGGCAGGGATGTCCAGCTCTCGGGCGAGCACCGCCATTGCCGCAGCGAACTGCTCGCAGTAGCCCTCGCGGCCGTCCGGGCTGAGGAAGTGCTCCAGGGCGGCGAGCCCGTTGCCGGGCGCGATCCGGGTCGAGTAGGTGAACTCCGACTGGAAGAACCGCTGCAACGCCACCCCGCGGTCGTAGTCCGTCGACGCTCCCCGGGTCTCCCGCTCCGCCACGGTGCGAAGGCTGTCGGCGGCGCGCGGGAGCCGGGTGTAGTCGTCCTGGATCTGGTCGGGCGCCGGACCCGCCGCCGCGAGCTGGTCGGCGGTCAGGGTGGGACGGAACTCGGTCAGGGGATAGGAGAGTCCAGCCGTGGTCACGTCGTCGACGGCGCGGAAGTCGAGGGTGTCCGCGCCGTAGCGCCAGTCGGAGCCGGCTTCGATCGAGCGGAGGTAGCGCGGGGTCGGGAGCCACGAGGACGCGAGGCGTTCGGTGACGCTCACCTGCCACCCGATGGTCTCACCGGGCTGGCTCGGGTCAAGGCCGAGCAGCGGGATCTCGCCCGTCGCCGACTGGCTCTGTGGCCGCGGGTGGTCGCCGGGTCGCCATGACTTCCCGTCGAACTCGTCGAGCACGGTGAGCCGGACGTAGGACGGGGCGGGGGTGCTGGGCCCTGAGGTCACCTTCACCCGGAGCAGTGGGATGTCCGCCCCGAGCACGAGGTCGCGCTTGAGGTCGGCGATCGGGTCGGTGATCCGGACCGGGCCGGAGTTGCCGGTGCCGAACCCGGGAAGGGTCAGCGTGGGCTGGCTGGGAAGGACTGCGGAGACGAGGACTGCCGCCGTCAGCGCCGCGGCGCCGATCAGCGCTCCGCCGCGTGGTCGGTCGCCGGTCTCGATCCGGCGGCCCCACCGCTCGAGCCGGCCGCGCTCGTCAGCGAAGAGCATTCCCAGGAAGCACGCACCGCCGATCACGAAGGCGGGCCAGGCGGTCGGGGTCCCGAGGATGCTCACCGGCACCGTGTAGGCCATCAGCAACGGCAGCCCGGCCACCGCCACGCGGCCGAGGGTGACGGCCACCAGGTCGACGACCAGGTGGACGGCCAGGGCACCGCCCAGCAGCAGCGGGAGGATCGTCGGAACGTCGTCGCCGACCGGCGCTCGGTAGGTGCCCGCGGAGTCGACGGCGCTTGCGACCGCCTCGACGGCAGCCCGGACCGAGGTCGGCGTCGGCAACCCGCCGGAGCCCCAGAAGCCATGGACCACGAGCAGCGCAACCAGCAGCTGGCCGCTGAGCACCACGAGCCAGGACAGGGAGGCGAGGCGGAGCAGGGCGCCGGTGGCGGCGATGAGGGCGATGCCGATGAAGACCTGTCCGAGCAGGTCGCCCGGCAGCTCGCTGAGCCGTTCCCACGCAACGAGGATGACCCACGAGGTGAGCGCGGTGAGAGCGGTCAGGAGCGGCTGTGCTCCGGCACGCCTCATGAGCTGCGCCGGGTGGGTGCGGAGGCAAGGTCCTGCCAGAGCTGCGGGAGTGAGACCCCGGGGCCTGCGGCAACGGCCCGCCAGCCCAGGGTGCGTAGCGACAGTGCCGGGTCGGCGGCCGGCCGGCCGAGCCACCCGTCGACGTCGAGCGCGATCGCGAGGGGAGACTCGGAGTGGTGGACCATCCGGTGCAGGGCTGCACGGTCGTGCTCGGTCACCTCGCCGAGCACGGCGATGAGCATCCCCGTGCGCGCGGTGTCAGCGACCCAGCTGGTCTCCAGCACCCCGCGGCGTACGCCGTCCACGACGGCCAGCTCCTCGAGGAGCCGGCGCGTGTCCGGGCCGGAGCTCCGCTCGTGCCACGCATCGCTGCGGGCTGCGTTCGCCCCGTCGGCCGTGACCAGGCGGACGGTGAAGCCGCGCTCGGCCAGGTGCGTGACGATCGAGGCTGCCATCGAGACGGCCGTCTCGAGTGACGACGCGGCGCCGTGGCCCCGGTGTGCGGAGACCCGGTTGTCCAGCAAGACCGTGGCCCGCGACTGCCAGGGCTGCTCCTCGCGGCGCACCATCAGCTCGCCGGTGCGGGCACTGCTGCGCCAGTGGACGCGGCGGAGCGCATCGCCGTGGCGGTACTCCCGAACGGTGACGTCCTCAGCGCTGCCGCTCGCGAAGGCGCGGGGCCGGTTGTCGCCGGCGCCGGTCCACGCTCCGCTCAGGCCCGTCATCGGCAGGCGGACGACCGTCGGCGTCACGATCAGCTCCGCCTGGGTCTGGAAGGACCGGGAGAGCTCCACCAGCCCGAACGGATCGGTGACGCGGGCGGTCATCGGCCCGAGGACGAAGCGCCCACGCACGTCGGACCGCACCGTGTAGTCCACCCGGCGCTCCCAGGCGCGAGTCAGTCCGCCGAGCACGAAGCGGGGGCGCGAGCCGAGCGCCCACGGCACCTGGTCCTCCAGCCGCACCGTGCCGAGCAGGGCGCGCCCTGCATTGCTGATCTCGAGGGTGACGAGGGACGACTGGCCTGCGGCAACCTGTCGGGGCTCCACGGCGCGGGCCAGCGAGAGCCGGTAGCGACTGAGGCCGATCAGCGCAGCGCTCGCCACGGGAAGTACGACGAGGAGCAGCCCCACCCGGCTCAGTGCGACCTGGCCCAGGGCGATGCCACAGAACAGGGCGGTGATCCCGCCGGCCAGGAGCGTGCGACCCCGAGTCGTGAGGGCGCCGAGCCCGCTGCGCATGGTGCTGCCCTCAGCCGTGGGAGGTGCTGCTGGCCGGGACGGGAACCCGGGACACGATGCCGCTCAGGATCGACGCCGGAGTGCGCCCGGACAGCGACGCCTCGACGTTGGGGATGAGGCGGTGGGTCAGCACCAGGGGTGCGAGGTCGAGCACGTCGTCGGGCAGGACGAAGGAGCGCCCCTGCAGCGCGGCGTGGGCCTTCGCCGCGCGGACCAGGTGGAGTGTCGCGCGGGGTGATGCGCCGAGCACGAGGTCGGGGCTGGTGCGTGTGGCAGTGGTCAGGGCCACGGCGTAGCGGGCAACGGCGTCAGAGACGTGGACCGAGCCGACGATGTGCACGAGCTTCCGGAGCTCGGCGGCGTCGGTGACCGGCTCGAGGTCGTCGAGCGGGTTGCGGCGTGTGTGGCTGTCGAGCATCGCGAGCTCGGCGGCGAGTGGGGGATAGCCCATCGAGACCCGGCACATGAAGCGGTCGCGCTGCGCCTCGGGGAGGGCGTAGGTGCCCTCCATCTCGATCGGGTTCTGGGTGGCGATGACGAGGAACGGAGACTCGAGCTCGACGGTGTTGCCGTCGACGGTGACCTGGCGCTCCTCCATGCACTCGAGCAGCGCGGACTGCGTCTTCGGTGAGGCGCGGTTGATCTCGTCGCCCACCACGACATTGGCGAAGACAACGCCCGGATGGAACTCGAAGGTCCGGGTGTCGGGGTTGAAGACGCTGACCCCTGTGACGTCGGAGGGGAGCAGGTCGGGCGTGAACTGGATGCGCTTGACGCTGCCCTCGATCGAACGGGCCAGCGCCTTGGCGAGCATCGTCTTGCCGACGCCGGGCACGTCCTCGATCAGCAAGTGCCCCTCGGCGAGCAGCACGACGAGTGCCGTCCCGACCACGTCGGGCTTGCCTTCGATCACGCGCTCGATGTTCTGGCGAACCCGTCCCGTGACACGCGTGAGCGTCTCGAGGTCGCCTGTCTCCACTGCCACGAGGCCACCGTAGCGCCGCGCCGAAGGGAGCCGGAGAGCGCTTCGAAAAGTGCGTCCGAATCGACACCTCCCGCCGTGCGGCTCCATCGGCAACGGCTACTCCCTGAAAAAGGGAGCAAATTGCGCCTCAGATGGTTGACGGTGGTGGGTAGTGGAGTAAAGTGGAGCGCAGTGGAGGAAGAGTGGGGGAAAGGGGTGCGGCGAGATGTTCTTCGGCACCTACACCCCCAAGCTCGATGACAAGGGGCGTCTCTTCCTTCCGGCCAAGTTCCGGGATCAGCTGGCGGAGGGGCTCGTGGTGACTCGTGGTCAGGAGCGCTGCCTCACCGTCTGGTCGATGTCGGACTTCGCAGGCATGACCGACCGGCTCCGCGAGGCGCCAGTCACCAACAAGGGAGCTCGTGACTACGTCCGCATGCTGTTCGCGGCCGCGTCGCAGGAGATCCCCGACAAGCAGGGCCGGATCTCCATCCCGTCCGTCCTGAGGGACTACGCGTCCCTCGAGAAGGACGTCATGGTGATCGGCGCGATGAACCGGATCGAGATCTGGGACCCGACGTCCTGGGCGACCTACTCCGAGGAGCAGGAGCAGAAGTTCTCCGAGCTCTCGGATGAGGTCTTCCCGGGGATCTGATCCACCAACAACACCAAAGCTGATTCGCAGGACGAGGTCTCGTGCCCACTCCTGTCCGTCCCCTGGGGCACCTTCCCCGGTTCCAGGCGACGACTTCCCCCACCACGGGAGTGGGCAGGGACCTGGTCCGGCGAATCGGCATCACGTCATGGGGCGACTCGTCGCCCCGCACCTGAAGGGTCGAGATGAGCACCAACGTCACGGACGCACCCGCACCGCGGGTACGCGAGCAGGCCCGCGAGGTCCTGGCCGTGATGGCGCTCTCGGCAGGTTTGTCAGTCGTCTGCAGCCTCGCGTTGCTCCTGATCATCGCCAGCGGCGGGCAGGGGTAGTCCGCACCATGACCTCTCCCCGCCACGTCCCCGTCCTCCTCGACCGGGTCGTCGCGCTGCTGGCGCCTTCCCTCGAGCAGCCCGGCTCCGTGCTCGTCGACTGCACGCTCGGCCTCGGCGGCCACAGCGAGGCTGTGCTGAGCGCGTGCCCGAACGCCCGTGTCATCGGCATCGACCGCGACCCCAACGCGCTGCGGATGGCGGGGGAGCGCCTGGCTCCCTTCGGTGACCGGTTCACCGGCGTCCACGCGGTGTACGACGAGATCCTCGACGTGATCGCGGACCTCGGACTGCCGTCCGTGCAGGGCGTCCTGTTCGACCTCGGTGTCTCCTCCATGCAGCTCGACGTCCGCGAGCGGGGCTTCGCCTACGCCGAGGACGCTCCGCTCGACATGCGTATGAACGACGGCACGGGCATGACCGCAGCGGACATCCTGAACACGTACCCCGTGGAGGAGATCGCCCGGATCCTGCAGTGGTACGGCGAGGAGAAGTTCGCGCGCAAGATCGCCCGCGCGATCGTCGCCGAGCGCGAGAAGGAGCCGTGGACCCGCTCGGGTCGCCTCGTCGAGCTCCTGTACGCCGAGATCCCGGCGCCCGCGCGGCGCACCGGCGGGCACCCCGCCAAGCGCACCTTCCAGGCGCTCCGCATCGAGGTCAACGACGAGATCGACGTCCTGCGTCGCGCCATCCCGGCCTCTCTCAAGGCGGTGGCGGTCGGTGGCCGCGTCGTCGTCGAGTCCTACCACTCGCTCGAGGACCGGCTGGTGAAGCAGGCCTTCACCGCCGTGACCCGCCTCGACGTACCCCACGACATGCCGGTGGTCCCCGCCGACCGTCAGCCGGTCTTCGTCAACCGCACGCGCGGTGCCGAGAAGGCCGTCGAGCCCGAGCTGACCGAAAACCCCCGAGCCGCCAGCGTTCGCCTCCGCGCCGTCGAGCGCGTCCGTGAAGGAGCCCTCTCGTGAGCACCCCGCAGCAGTCCCGCATCCGCGTCCAGAGGATTGCGGAGGAGGCCGTCGAGCGTGCCCGCCTGCGGGTGGTGCCGCGCAGTCGGGTGCGGGCACCGAAGGTGCCCTTCGTGATGCTGGTCAGCATGATCCTGCTGGCCGGCGTCGTCGGTCTGCTGATGTTCAACACGACCATGCAGCAGAACTCGTTCACCGCCGAGGACCTCGAGCTGCAGGCCGCGGACCTCCGCTCGCAGGAGCAGTCGCTCCAGGCGGACCTCGACGAGCTCCGCGACCCGCAGCGCATCGGCGAGCGGGCGATGAAGCTCGGCATGGTGGTGCCGGCCTGCCCCCGCTTCCTCTACCTCGGCACCAACAAGCTGACCCCGAGCTGTGGCGAGCCGTCCCAGGCCCTCGACGTACGCCCGCCGGCGCCGCGTCGCCCGGACTCGCTCGTTCCCGAGCGCACGGTCGTGAAGCTCAAGCCGGTCGATGCCGCGGCGAAGCAGACCGCGACGAACACCACCCAGAACACCGGCGACACGCCCTCCGGGCAGACCGCAACGACCCGTGGCGCCCGGTCTAATGGAGTTCCGGCCAACTGACCTGTTGGGCCCATCGACCCTTCCGAAGGACTCACGTGTCGACCCGCACCGCGCCGCCCCGCCCGTCTCCGGGCAGAGCCTCCGCCGATGGCCCGTCCCAGGGCCCGCGGGGACCGGGTCGCGGGGGAGCAGCGCGCGGTGCGCTCACCGCATCCGGGAAGTTCCGGCTCCGCTTCGGCTTCCTGGTCATCGCGATCGTGCTGTCGTTCTTCGCAGCTCGCCTCGTGCAGCTGCAGGCGCTCGATCCGGAGTCCTACGCCAAGCTGGCCGAGGCCGAGGGTCTGCAGGACATCGTCCTGCCGGCGGAGCGCGGCGCGATCCGCGACCGCAACGGCGTGGAACTGGCCTCGTCCATGGACGGCCTGATGGTCATCGCCAACCCCCAGCTCACCGCATCCAGGGCCAGCGCGATGGCGACGTTCCTCGCCGACGAGCTCGGCGTCGACTACTTCACGACGCTCACGCGGCTGCGCAAGACGACCGGCGACGGCAGCCACTACCAGTACGTCGCGCGACGGGTCCCGGCCTCCCAGGCGCGCGATGTCCTGGAGAAGGCGGACGAGCTCGGCTTCGATGGCCTGACCACCGAGCGTGACCCGATCCGCACCTACCCGCTGGACGACGTGGCGGCCAACATCGTCGGCTTCGTCGGTGAGGACGAGAAGAGCGGCCCGCTGGCCGGTCTGGAGCGCACCTTCGACAAGGTCCTCGCGGGCAAGGACGGCAGCGCGCGCTACCTCGAGGTGAAGGGCAAGGTGCTCCCGCTTGCCGACAACACGGTCACCAAGCCGACCAACGGCAAGGCGCTGACGCTCACCATCGACCGCGACACGCAGTGGTTCACCCAGCGCGTCCTGGCCAAGTCGGTCGAGAACTGGCACGCCGACTCCGGCACCGCGATCGTCATGGACACCCGCACCGGCGAGCTCCTCGCCTACGCCGACTACCCGACCTTCGATGCCAACCACCCGTTGCGCACCGACAAGGAGTACTACGGGTCCAAGGGCGCTCAGGAGCCCTACGAGCCCGGCTCGGTCGAGAAGGTGCTGACGCTCTCCTCGGTCATGGACGAGGGCAAGGCCGAACCTCACACCCGGCTCACCATTCCCGAGAAGCTCATCCGCGACAGCCGGTCCATCGGCGACCACGGCCGCCAGGGCACGATCCGGCTGACCCTGGCCGGTGTGCTGTCCCGCTCGTCCAACATCGGCACCGCGATGGCTTCGGAGCTGCTCCAGAGTGCGGATCTCCGCAAGTACCTCACCGCGTTCGGGCTGGGCACCCGCACCAACGTCGGTCTCCGGGGCGAGAGCGCGGGCGTTGTCCCGGCGGCACCGTGGCAGGCACTCACCCAGGCGACGATCGCCTTCGGCCAGGGCCTCACGGTCACGCCCCTGCAGATGGTCGCGGCGATCAACACCGTCGCCAACGGCGGCGTCCGGGTCTCGCCGAGCCTGATCCAGGGCAGCGCGAAGAGCGAGGACGGCGTCGAGGTCGGCACCGCCCACACCACCAGCGAACGCGTCATCAGCGCCGAGACGGCCGCCAAGATGTCGCGGATGATGGAGACGGTCCTCGACCCCGAAGAGGGCACCGCGCCGCTGGCCCGCGTTCCCGGCTACCGCGTCGCCGGCAAGACCGGCACCGCGCAGGTGGTCCGCAACGGCGTCTACGTCGATGACATCAACGACAACTCCTTCGTCGGTTTCGCGCCCGCCGAGGAGCCGCGCTTCACCGTCTTCGTCGTGCTCAAGGGCGTCGACGGTGGCGCTGGTGGTCTGACGGCCGGCCCCGCCTTCAAGCGGATCATGAGCTACCTGCTGCGCCACTACGCCGTCCCGCCGACGGACGTGGCCGCCTCGCCGTACGAGACCACGTGGGGCACCGAGCGTGCCCGATAGCGTGACCTCGTGACCGATCCACGACCCGTTGCCGCGCACAGCACTCCACTGGTCCAGGTTGCGGCCTGGCTCGGCCTGCCCGATCCCGGCGCTGCTGCCGGCGTCACGGGCATCAGTCTCAGCACCCAGCGCATCCACCCCGGCGACCTGTACGCCGCCCTCCCGGGCACGCGCGCCCACGGCGCGTCGTACTCCGCGGCAGCGGTCGAGGCAGGTGCCGCGGCGATCGTGACGGACGCCGCGGGCGCCGAGATCGTGGCCGGGCTGGACCTGGACGTCCCGGTGCTCGTGGTCCCCGACCCGCGCGCGGTGCTCGGCACGCTCTCCGCCCACGTCTACGGCGACCCGGCCCGCCACCTGCGGCTGATCGCGGTGACCGGCACCCAAGGCAAGACGACGACCACACGTCTTGCCGAGCTCGCGCTCGAGTCAGCCGGTGTGCCCGCGGCCGTCATCGGCACGGTCGGCACGCGCATCAACGGCGTGGACATCAAGACCGCCCTGACCACCCCGGAGGCGCCCGATCTGCACGGCCTCTTCGCGGTCATGGTGGAGAAGCAGGTCGACGCGTGCGCGATGGAGGTCTCCAGCCACGCGCTGGTGCTGGGCCGCGTCGACGGTGTCACCTTCGACGTCGCGGTCTTCTTGAACCTGGGCCGCGACCACCTCGACTTCCACGCCGACCTCGACGAGTACTTCGCCGCCAAGCGCAAGCTCTTCGCCCGGGACCGGGCGCGGCTCGCGCTGGTCAACATCGATGACGAGCACGGCCGGCTGCTGGTCCACCAGCTCGCCTCGGACCCGCGCGGGATCCCGGTCCGCACCTTCAGCATCACGGGCGCTCGCGCCGACTGGCAGGCGAGTGCCATCGAGGCGGGCGCCGACGGTTCGCGTTTCACGGTGACCGGTCCGGGCAACGTCCGGGTCGTCACGTCGGTCCCGATCGCGGGTGCCTTCAACGTCTCCAACGCCCTCGCCGCGATCGCCGCTGCTGCGGAGGCGGGTTTCGACCCCGAGGAGGTGGCCGAGGGACTCGGTCGCTCCGGCGGCGTCCCGGGCCGGCTCGAGCAGGTGGAGACGGGACGGGACTTCCATGTCGTCGTCGACTACGCCCACAAGCCTGACGCAGTGGAGGCGGCCCTGAGCACGCTGCGCCCGCTCACCGCGCAGGCGGGTGGCCGGCTGATCTGCGTGATCGGTGCCGGCGGTGACCGCGACACCGGCAAGCGCCCGGTGATGGGTGAGATCGCAGCGAGGCTGGCAGACCTGGTGATCGTCACCGACGACAACCCCCGCTCGGAGGACCCCGCCGTGATCCGGGCTGCCGTGCTCGAGGGCACCCGCGATGGCGCCGGCGAGGTGCGTGAGGTCGGCGACCGTCGCGAGGCGATCCGGGTGGCGCTGTCCTCGGCTGGTCCGGGGGACATCGTGCTGGTGGCGGGCAAGGGCCACGAGACCGGTCAGGAAGTCGCAGGCGTCGTGCACCCCTTCGACGATCGCGTCGTGGTCCGCGAGGAGCTTGCCCGGATCGGGGGGGAGCTGTGATCCCGCTGCGGCTCTCCGAGATCGCTGCGGTTGTCGGAGGCGAGCTCCACGGCGCCGACACCCTCGTCTCGGCTCCGGCCTTCGTCGACAGCCGGCTGGTCGAGCAGGGCGGACTCTTCGTCGCGATCGCCGGCGAGCACGTCGACGGCCACACGTACGCCGCGGGCGCGGTCGCCGCCGGAGCGGCAGGTGTTCTCGGCTCCCGGGCCACTGACGCACCGACCGTCGTCGTGCCGGATCCTGTTGCTGCACTCGGCAAGCTGGCTCGCCACGTCCGTGACGCGCTGCCCGGGATGACCGTCCTCGCGCTCACCGGCAGCCAGGGCAAGACCGGCACCAAGGACTTCCTGACGCAGGTCCTCTCCGCCGCGGGGGAGACCGTCGCCACCGCAGGCAACTTCAACAACGAGATCGGCGTCCCGCTGACGGTGCTGCGGGCCGTGCCCTCGACGCGCTTCCTGGTGGTGGAGATGGGGGCCCGCGGCCTCGGACACATCGCCTACCTCTGCGAGATCGCCCGCCCCGACATCGCGGCCGTCATCAACGTCGGCACCGCGCACCTGGGGGAGTTCGGTTCGCGCGAGGCGATCGCCCAGGCCAAGGGCGAGATCATCGAGGGCCTCGCCCCTGACGGGGTGGCCGTCCTGAACGCCGACGACCCGCTGGTCGCCGCGATGGCGCCGCGCACGCAGGCACCCGTGATCTGGTGGGGTGCCGGCCAGAGCGGAGCCCGGATCGCCGGGACCGTCGGAACCGGCCCTGTGGAGCTGGACGAGCTCGGGCGGCCCGCTGCCGGGTTCGCGCTCGCCGCCAGCGCTGGCGGGCCCGTCACGACTGCCCGCGTCCAGCTGCTCGAGATCGGAGCACACCAGGTCCTCAACGCCGCGGCCGCCGCCGCGATGGCACTCGGTGCCGGCGTCGACGCTGCGACGATCCTCACCGCGCTCGAGCAGGCCCGAAGCCTGTCGCGCTGGCGGATGGAGGTGCACGACCGGTCCGACGGCGTGACCGTCATCAACGACGCCTACAACGCCAACCCCGACTCGATGCGTGCGGCGCTGGACGCGCTGGGCGGCATCGGCGACCGCACGGGGCGCCGCACGATCGCCGTGCTCAGCGAGATGCGCGAGCTCGGGCCCGACGCGGCGGCCGCACACGAAGGTGTCGGTGCGTACGCCGCGACCGTCGGGGTCGACGTACTCCTGGTGATCGGAGAGGCCGCTGCGCCCATGCTCGAGGGCGCGGGCAATGTCACATCGTGGTCCGGGACCGCCGTGTCAGCAGCAGACCGGGCCTCGGCTCTGGCATGGTTGCGCGAGAACTGCAGGAATGAAGCAGTTGCGGATCGTGGCGGTGCAGTGGTGCTGATCAAGGCATCGCGCGGCGCCGCGCTGGAACTGGTGGCCGAAGGGCTGCTGGAGGAGGAGTAGCGCCGATGAGAGCGATCCTGCTGAGCGGTGGTCTCTCCCTCCTGCTTTCCCTGATCGGCACGCGCTACGCGATCCGGGTGCTCACGGCCAAGGGTTATGGCCAGGAGATCCGCGAGGACGGGCCGGACAGCCACAAGACCAAGCGGGGCACGCCCACCATGGGCGGCATCGTGATCATCCTCGCCTCGCTGATCGCCTACGGCCTGGCCAAGCTGATCACGGGCGAGATGCCCTCGGCGTCGGCGTTGCTGCTGCTGTTCCTCTTCGCCGGGTGCGGCCTGGTCGGTTTCCTCGATGACTTCATCAAGATCTACCGCCAGCGCAACCTCGGGCTGCGCAGCCGGGCCAAGATGATCGGCCAGACGTTCGTGGCCCTGGTCTTCGGTGGCCTGGCGATCTCGAGCTGGCTCGAGAACGACCGCGGACTCACGCCCGCGTCACGCAACATCTCGTTCCTGCGCGACTGGGAGGTCTGGACCCTTCCGGCGATCCTGGTCGTGCTGCTGATCTGGGTCATCGTGACCGGCACGAGCAACGCCGTGAACCTCACCGACGGCCTCGACGGCCTCGCTGCAGGTGCGTCGATGATGGTCTTCGGCGCCTACACGCTGATCAACATCTGGCAGAACAACCAGCAGTGCGGCCTGAGCGAGGCGGTCAGCAGCTGCTACAACGTTCGCGACCCGCTCGACCTCGCAGTCGTGGGCTCGGCGATCACGGGCGCCTGTTTCGGTTTCCTGTGGTGGAACGCCTCACCCGCCCAGATCTTCATGGGCGACACCGGTTCGCTCGCGCTCGGCGGCGGCCTGGCCGGCTTCGCCATCCTGACCCGCACCGAGCTGCTGCTGCTGATCCTCGGCGGCCTCTTCGTCATGGAGACGCTCTCGGTAATGATGCAGGTGGGCTACTTCAAGGCCACCAAGGGCAAACGCATCTTCCGCATGGCCCCGATCCACCATCACTTCGAGATGCTCGGGTGGGAGCAGGTCACGGTCGTCATCCGGTTCTGGATCATCACCGGCCTGATGGTCGCGCTCGGCGTCGGCATCTTCTACGCCGAATGGGTCGCGGGTGTCTGACCCCCGCCCGATCGGCTCGTTCGACCGGTCGGGCCCCTGGGAGGGCGTCCACGTGGTCGTCGCGGGCTTCGGCCGCGCCGGCTTCGCGGCCGCCGACAACCTCAACCACCTCGGCGCCAGCGTCATGGCGCTCGACACGGTCACCGAGGAGGAGGACCCGGGCCGCGACGAGAAGGCCGAGCTGCTCGACGTCCTCGGCGCCTCGGTCGTGCTCGGCCCGGAGGCCACCCTCGGACTCCCGGACCACGCGGACCTGCTGATCGCCTCCCCGGAGTTCCCCGACGACGCACGCCTGCTCACGCAGGCCCGTCGCCGCGGCGTACCCATCTGGGGCGAGGTCGAGCTGGCCTGGCGCCTGCGCGACCCCGAGACGTCCATCCCGTGGCTCGTGGTGGCCGGCAGCGAAGGGGTCGCCGACGTGGCCCTCCTGACCGAGCGGATCCTGCTCGCGGGCGGCCTGCGGCCCGCGGTCGCCGGCATCGTCGGGCTCCCGCTCGTCGAGGCGGTCATGGACCCCACGCCGTACGACGCGTTGATCGTGGCCCTCGACGACACCCAGCTGCGTGACCTGACCTCGATGAGCCCGCTCGCCACCGTCGTGCTCGATGGGGGAGAGGCGGTCCGCGCAGTCGCCTACGAGAACGTCCAGGTGGCCTGCATCTACATCACCGCCGACACGACGACGCCCTCGACCGAGGAGCTCGTGCGCGAGGCAGACGTCCTCGACGGCGCCCGCGCGATCGGCATCACCCTCGGCACCCCGGGTGTCGGCATGCTCGGCCTGGTCGAGGACCTGCTCGTGGAGCGTGCCTTCATCCCGCAGCGCTCGACCTCGGCGGCGGAGCTCTGCGCACTGTCCGACCTGCCGTCGCAGGACCCGGTCGAGGTGACCCGCGCGCTCGCGGCCGCAGCGCTCGCGCTGGCTCACGGCGTACCCCCTGCAGCCGTGCGCGACGGCCTCCGCGGGGCATGAGCGCGACACGCGCCAGATGTGCCGGGACGCCGCCGTCGCTCCGGGGAGGATGGGCCCGATGACGACCGCGAACCCCGAAGAGACCCGGCCGGCGACCACCTGGTTCGCCGCGTCCCGGGAGGCTCTCGACCGGCCGCTCACGTCGTACTACCTGCTGATCGGTTCGTCGGTCCTGCTGCTCACCCTCGGCCTGATCATGGTGCTGAGCGCGTCCAGCGTGGAGTCCTACGCCGACTCGGGCGACTCCTACGCGATCGTCAAGCGCCAGCTGATGTGGGTCGTGCTCGGCCTGCCGGCGGCCTACGTCGCGACCCGGCTGCCGCAGCCGCTGATCCGCAAGCTCTCGACCTGGGGCCTGCTCGGCTCGATGGTGCTGCTCGCGCTGACACTGACGCCCCTCGGCGTCACCCGCAACCACCAGACCAACTGGCTCGGTGTCGGCCCGTTCGTGATCCAGCCGTCCGAGATCGCCAAGCTCGCGGTGATCCTGTGGGCGGCGCACGTCTACGCCAACAAGGAGCGCCGGCTGGGCGACCTGCACCACATCCTGGTGCCGGTCGTGCCCGGCATGGCGCTGGTGACCGGTCTCGTGCTGCTGCAGCGCGACCTCGGCACCGCACTCGTGCTCTTCGCGATCATGCTCGGCATGCTCTGGGTGGTCGGTGCCCCGATGCGCCTCTTCGCGATGGCGATGTCGATCATCGGTGTCGGCGCCTTCTACCTCGCGACGACGAGCCCCGAGCGGCGTGGGCGACTGCTCAACTTCACCGACCCGTTCAAGGACTACCACGACTCCGGCTGGCAGGCCGCTCACGGCCTGCTGGCGCTCTCGACCGGTGGCTTCTTCGGCAAGGGCATCGGTGCCTCGCAGCAGAAGTGGGGCACGTTGCCGGAGGCGCACACCGACTACATCTTCGCCGTGCTCGGCGAGGAGCTCGGCCTGATCGGCACGCTCCTCGTGCTCGGCCTCTTCCTCACCATCGCCTACGCCGCGATCCGCGTCGCCACCCAGACCCGCGACCCGTTCGTGCGCTACGTCTCGTTCGGCATCACCGTGTGGCTGCTGGGTCAGATGATCGTCAACGTGGGCATGGTGCTCTCGTTGCTCCCGGTCATCGGCATCCCGCTCCCGCTGGTGTCCTACGGTGGTTCCGCACTCCTGCCGTCCCTGGTGGCGATGGGTCTGCTGATCGGGTTCGCCCGACGCGAGCCGGAGGCCGCGCGTGCCCTGGCGGCGCGCAAGCGCCAGGCGCCCGCGGGGTTGTCCGGCAAGTCCCGTCGTGGTCTCTGATGGGCCAACAGAAGGTTCAGAAGAAGGTTCAGTGATGCGCGTCCTGCTCGCCGGTGGTGGCACTGCCGGTCACACCTCACCGCTGCTCGCGACCGCAGCGGCCCTGCTGCGGCACGACCCGACGATCGAGATCACGTGCCTCGGCACCGAGACCGGCCTCGAGGCGCGGCTGATCCCCGAGGCGGGCTTCCCGCTCGAGTTCGTGCCGCGCGTTCCCCTCCCGCGCAAGCCCGGCAAGGCGCTGCTGCAGACGCCGAAGCGGCTTCGCGCCGCCAAGCGGGCCGCACTCGAGATCGTGGACCGGGTGAAGCCCGACGTGGTCGTCGGATTCGGTGGTTACGTCTCGGTGCCGGCCTATCTCGCCGCCCGCAAGCGCGGCATCCCGATCGTGGTGCACGAGGGCAACGCCCTGCCCGGCATCGCCAACCGGCTCGGCGCACGGCTGACCCCGCACGTCGCGATCTCCTTCCCGGACACCCCGCTGAGGGCGAAGAGGCGCGAGCCCGCGCTCTACACCGGCCTGCCGATCCGCCGGATGATCTCCACCCTCGACCGCGGAGCGCTGCGCGGCGAGGGCCGTGCGGAGTTCGGCCTCGACGCCGACCGGCCGACCCTGCTGGTGACCGGTGGCTCGCAGGGCGCCCAGCGCATCAACGCCGCCGTCTCCGGAGCGCTCCAGGCGCTCGGCGAGGCCGGCATCCAGGTGCTGCACGTCATCGGCCCGAAGAACACCCTCGAGGTCCCCGCCGGGCCCGAGGGCACCGCGCCGTACGTCGTCGTCAACTACGTCGACCGCATGGACCTGGCGCTGGCCGCGGCGGACGCGGTCCTGTGCCGCTGCGGCAGCAACACGGTGGTCGAGACCTCGGGCGTCGGCCTGCCCGCGGTCTACGTCCCGCTGCCGATCGGCAACGGCGAGCAGGCCCTCAACGCCAGGCCGGTCGTCGACGCCGGCGGCGGCCTGCTGGTCGCCGACGCCGACCTGACGCCCGGCTGGGTCGCTGACAACCTCGTGCCCCTGCTCAGCGACCCGTCCCGCCTCGCCGCGATGGGCGCTGCCGCGGCCGACGTCATCCCGCTCGACGCGGACGACAAGCTCGCCGCTCTCATCCTGGAGGCTTCCCGATGAGGGTTCCCGTTCCCGACACCCTGCTGCCCGCGTCCGAGCTGGGACGCGTGCACTTCGTCGGCATCGGTGGCGCCGGCCTCTCCGCGATCGCGCGCATCATGCTCGCCCGCGGCATCGAGGTCAGCGGGTCCGACGGCAACGACTCACCCACGCTCGACGCGCTTCGCGAGCTGGGCGCCCGCGTCCACATCGGCCACGCCGCCGAGCAGGTGCACGACGTCGACACGCTCGTGGTCTCCACGGCGATCCGCGAGGACAACCCCGAGTACGTCGCCGCGGTGGCCCAGGGCCTGCGGATCCTGCCGCGCTCGGCTGCGCTCTTCGCGGTCATGGCGGGCAAGCGCACGATCGCCATCGCCGGCACCCACGGCAAGACCACCACCACCTCGCTGGTGACCGTTGCCCTGCAGGCGGCCGCTGCCGACCCGACGTACGCGATCGGTGGCGACCTCTCCTCGACCGGCGTCAACGCGGCCGACGGCGCGAGCGACCTCTTCGTGGCCGAGGCCGACGAGAGCGATGGCGCCTTCCTGGTCTACAGCCCCGAGATCGCGGTCGTGACCAACGTCGACGCCGACCACCTCGACCAGTGGGGGACCGAGGAGGCCTACCAGGCCGCCTTCGTCGACTTCCTCGACCGCATCGAGCCGGGTGGGCTGCTGATCACCTGGGCCGACAGTGATGCCACCGCCTCGCTCGCCGGCGAGGCGCGCGCCCGTGGCCTCCGCGTGGTCACCTACGGCCTGTCCGCCGATGCTGACCTGTCGGCCCACGACCTGCGCCACGACGGGACCCGCACCACCTTCGAGGTACGCCGCGGCCCCGATGGCGGAGTGTCGCTGGGCGTTCTGACGTTGCAGATCCCCGGCGCCCACTACGTGCTGAACTCGCTGGCGGCCCTGGCCGTCGGCCTCGAGCTCGGCCTCTCCGCCGAGCTGCTGCGCGAAGGGCTGGCCGCCTTCACCGGCACCCGCCGGCGCATGGAGCTGAAGGGAACAGTGGGAGCGGGCGCCGGAGCCATCAGGGTCTACGACAGCTATGCCCACCACCCCAGCGAGATCCACGGCGACCTGCAGGCCGCGCGCTCGGTGGCCGGGGAGGGGCGCCTGATCGTGGCGTTCCAGCCGCACCTGGTCTCGCGCACGCGCATCTTCGGTGAGCAGATGGGTGTCGAGCTCGGTGCCGCCGACGAGGTCGTCGTCACCGACGTCTACCTCGCCCGCGAGGAGGCCGACCCGGCCGTGACCGGTCAGCTCGTTGCCGACGCCGTGCCGCTGCCCGAGGGTGCGGTCGCCTTCGTGCCCGAGCTCGGCGACGTGGCTGCTGCGCTCGCGGAGCGGGCGCGTCCCGGAGACATGGTGCTGACCCTGGGTGCCGGCACCATCACGAAGGTCGGACCGGAGGTCCTGGCGCTCCTGGAGACCCGCGATGCGTGACCTCCTGGGCCGTCCGCGCTCGAGTGCCGACGTCGTCGAGGCGACCCGGCGCCGGTTCGCGCGACGCCAGTGGGCCCGGCGCTGGGGCACCTGGCGCATCGCCCTGGTGCTGCTGGTCCTGGTCGGCCTGTTGGTGGCGCTGGTCTGGATGGTCTTCGCCTCGTCGGTCCTGGCGGTCCGTGGGGTCGAGGTGCACGGCACCTCGATGCTCTCCAGGCAGCAGGTGACCCGGGCCGCCGGTGTCGTCGAAGGCGTGCCCCTCGCGCGTGCCGACCTCGACGCCATCCGGGCCCGTGTGGAGAACCTCGCGGCGGTGGAGTCCGTCGACGTCTCGCGCTCGTGGCCCCACCACGTGCGCATCGATGTGACCGAGCGACAGGCCGTCGCGGTCATCGACGAGGGCGACAGGCTCCGTGGGATGGACGCCGACGGTGTCGTCTTCCGCACCTACGCCACCCGGCCCAAGGACCTGCCTCTGATCCGCACCGCGCCCGACACCCGCACGGATGCGATGTCGGAGGCCGCCGAGGTGATCGGCGTACTCCCGGAGAAGGTCTCGCGCCGGGTCGCCTATGTCGACGTGAAGACGCGCGACGAGATCATCCTGACCCTTCGCGACGGCAAGAAGGTCCTGTGGGGGAGTGCTGACCAGGCCCACGACAAGGCCCGGGTCCTCGATGCGCTGCTCGCCACGAGCAAGGACGCCACGTCGTACGACGTCAGCGTGCCGGGTCAGCCCACGACCCGTTGATCGAAAAGTTCGGCGCGTCCCGCGTGTCGGTCTGGACCTTGCGCCAGCGATCCGTACTGTCTTCACCAACGCGAGGTTGACATAACTATAACCCTCGACTTGAGGGTTAGGGTTCCGGCCCAGCGACTTCCCCAAGCACCGCACGACCCCCACATCGGGGCAGACCCAGACATCGATCGGGAGAGGCACAGCCGCCATGGCAGCAGCACAGAACTACCTGGCCATCATCAAGGTCGTAGGTATTGGTGGAGGTGGCGTCAACGCCGTCAACCGGATGATCGACGTCGGCCTCAAGGGCGTCGAGTTCATCGCCATCAACACCGATGCACAGGCGCTCCTCATGAGTGACGCCGACGTCAAGCTCGACATCGGCCGCGAGCTCACTCGCGGTCTCGGTGCCGGCGCCAACCCCGACGTGGGCGAGAAGGCCGCCGAGGACCACGCGGACGAGATCGAAGAGGTGCTCAAGGGCGCCGACATGGTCTTCGTCACCGCGGGTGAAGGTGGCGGCACGGGCACCGGCGGTGCGCCGGTCGTGGCCCGCATCGCCCGCTCGCTCGGCGCGCTGACCATCGGTGTCGTGACGCGCCCCTTCGCGTTCGAGGGTCGCCGTCGCGCCAACTCCGCGGAGGACGGCATCAGCCGCCTGCGCGAAGAGGTCGACACCCTCATCGTCATCCCCAACGACCGGCTGCTCTCGATCAGCGACCGCAGCGTGTCGATGCTCGACGCGTTCAAGCAGGCCGACCAGGTGCTGCTGCAGGGTGTCTCCGGCATCACCGACCTGATCACGACCCCCGGTCTGATCAACCTCGACTTCGCTGACGTCAAGTCGGTCATGTCCAACGCGGGCTCGGCCCTCATGGGCATCGGCTCGGCCCGCGGCGACGACCGCTCGGTCCAGGCCGCGGAGATGGCTGTGTCCTCCCCGCTGCTCGAGGCGAGCATCGACGGCGCCCACGGCGTGCTGCTCTCGATCGCCGGTGGCTCCGACCTCGGCCTCTTCGAGATCAACGAGGCTGCGGCGCTCGTCGCCCAGGCCGTGCACCCCGACGCCAACATCATCTTCGGTGCGACCATCGACGACGCGCTCGGTGACGAGGTCCGCGTGACCGTCATTGCCGCCGGCTTCGACGGTGGTGTCCCGAAGCGTCGCGACGAGGGCACCGTCCTTCGTCGCGAGAAGCCGCAGGCCACGCAGGCCGAGGTCCGCGCCGCTGCCACGCAGATCAACAACCAGGCGCCGTCCCGCCCGGCTGCCCCCGCCGCGCCCGTGTCGCAGCCTGCCCCCCAGGCCCAGCCTGCGCAGCCGACCCGGCCCGCTCGTCCGGTCCAGTTCGACGACGACGAGCTGGACGTGCCGGACTTCCTGAAGTGACCCGGCTCAAGTAACCGGAGTGCACGCACACAGATCGACCCACGGCCCCGTCGGCCCGGGTTCCGTGGAGATTGCCTTCACGGACCGGTACGGCGGGGTCAGTGCGTCCCCCTATGACGAGCTGAACCTCGCCCGGGTCCCGCAGGGGGATGACCCCGCCGCGATCGCGGAGAACTGGCGTCGTGTCCTGGCGGACTTCGCTCCGGGTGAGGCCGTGCTGGCAGACATGGAGCAGGTGCACGGCAACGATGTCGCGCTCACCGATGGCGTCGGCGGCCGGTCACCGGTCTGCGATGGCATCGTGACCGACCGCCGGGGCGTCGTGCTCGCGGTCCGGGTCGCAGACTGCGTGCCCGTGTTGCTGGCCGACGCCGCTGCCGGGGTGATCGGCGCCGCCCACGCAGGTCGACTCGGCGTGGAGAAGGGCGTCGTCCCGGCGACGGTTGCCCGCATGCGCGATCTCGGCGCCACCGACATCACGGCCTGGATCGGCCCGCACATCTGCGGCGGCTGCTACGAGGTGCCGCCCGCCATGCAGGAGGAGGTCGCGGCCATCGAGCCCGCGACCCGCGCGACGACCACCTGGGGCACTCCGTCGCTGGCGCTCGGAGCCGGAGTGCATGCGCAGCTCCAACGGGACGGCGTCACCGTGATCGAGGTCGCGCCGTGCACCCTCGAGACCGAGGCGCTCTACTCCCACCGCCGCGACGGAGCGCGGGCCGGGCGACTGGCGGGCCTGATCAGGATCCGTGGATGACCGGCCAGGTCCTGCGTCGCGACGAGCTCGCCGCCAACCTGGCTGCCACTCGTGCGCGGATCGCCGCCGCGGAGTCGGCTGCGGGGCGCCCTCACGGTGACGTGTCGCTCGTCGTGGTCACGAAGTTCTTCCCCGCCTCCGACGTGCGGCTCCTGGCCCATCTCGGGGTCACCGACGTGGGCGAGAACCGTCACCAGGAGGCCGAGGCGAAGGCTGCAGAGTGCGGCGATCTCCCGCTGAGGTGGCACTACATTGGCGGGTTGCAGTCCAACAAGGCGGCTGCCGTCGCGGCGTACTCCGACGTGGTCGAGTCGGTGGACCGGCTCAAGCTGGTCGGCCCGCTCGATCGCGGTGCGGGCACGCGAGGCCGGCTCGTCGACGTGCTCCTGCAGGTGAGTCTCGATCCCCTCGGCGCCGGGGGCAGGGCCGGTGCCGACCCGGTCGACCTGGCCCCGCTCGCCGCGGCCGTGGCGCATGCCGACCACCTCTCGCTGCGCGGCCTGATGGCTGTTGCGCCGCTGGGGGAGGACCCGTCAGCTGCCTTCGAGCGGCTGGCTGCGATCCGCGGTCGGTTCCTCGACGAGCACCCCGCGGCGACGGTTCTGTCCGCGGGGATGAGTGGGGACCTCGAGCAGGCGATTTCCTATGGCGCGACACACGTGCGCGTTGGGAGCGCGGTGCTCGGATCGCGCGCGGGAGTCAAGTAGTGTCACACGCAAGGCGCCACCACGAGGCGGCGGACGAGTATCGGAGGACAGACGCATGAGCACCATGCGCAAGATCGGTGAGTATCTCGGTCTGGTCGAAGACGGCCGGTATGCCGATGACTACGACGAGCACGACGGTCACCCTGCCGAGCCCCGTGCCGCTGCGCCGAGCCGCCAGGCTGCTGCCCCGCGACCCGCGCCGGTGGCCGACATCAGCGAGCGTCGTCGCCCTGCGCCTGCCGCGGGCCCGACGATCACAGAGCTGTCCCGGATCACGACGCTGCACCCGCGCACCTACAACGAGGCGCGCACCATCGGTGAGAACTTCCGCGACGGCGTTCCGGTGATCATGAACCTCTCCGAGATGGGTGACCAGGACGCCAAGCGCCTGGTCGACTTCGCGGCGGGTCTGGTCTTCGCGACGCGCGGCTCCATCGAGCGCGTGACCAACAAGGTCTTCCTGCTCTCCCCGCCCAACGTGACGATCGCTGCCGAGGACAAGGCACGCATCGCCGAGGGTGGCTTCTTCAACCAGAGCTGATTGCTCATCGCTCAGTCGCCGGTCCGGAATGTCCTCCGGATCGGCGCTGGCCTTTCTCGGGCCCCCGGGGGATGTCCCTAGACGCGATGCTGCGCGGCTCGATACAGACGCTATTGTTCACGCAGAAGTTCCGATCGCTACGAGATACGAATGGGTGAGGTCATGCCGTTGACGCCGGAGGACGTGAGTAACAAGCGATTTACTCCTGTCCGACTCCGTGAGGGTTACGACATGGGCGAGGTCGACCAGTTCCTCGATGAGGTCGAGGCTGAGCTCGCGCGCCTCACCAAGGAGAACGAAGACCTGCGCTCGAAGCTGAGCGCGGCTCAGGGCGGCGCCCCGGTCGAGGTTCCTGCCCCGGCGAAGGTTGCCGAGCCGGTCAAGGCTCCGGAGCCCGTCAAGGCGCCCGAGCCCGCGAAGGTGGAGGCTCCCGCCGCTCCGGTGGAGACCATCAAGGTCGTCACCGTCGCCGATGCCTCCAACGCTGCCGCACGTCTCCTGGAGATCGCGACCCGCAACGCGGACGAGCTCGTCGAGGAGTCGAAGAACGAAGCCGACAAGATCGTCGGCGAGGCCCGCACCAAGGCCGAGCGTCTCGAGTCCGAGTCCAAGGTCAAGGCTGACCGCATGGAGTCCGACGCCCGCACGCGCGCCCAGATGCTCGACTCCGAGACCGCCGAGAAGCGCACGCAGCTCTTCGGTGACCTGGAGAAGGAGCAGGCCAAGCTCACCACCGAGGTGGAGAACCTGCGCTCCTTCGAGCGTGAGTACCGCTCGCGCCTGAAGAGCTACTTCACCCAGCAGCTCGAGTCCCTCGAGAACGCCCCTGAGGGCGCTCCGGCCGAGTCGTCGGCGCAGGCGCCCAAGCGCCTCCGCTCGATTCTCGGCGAGGACGAGGGCTGAGTTCAGCCTCGCAAGACAGCCACGACGAAGCGTCGGCCGGATCCCTTCAGGGGTCCGGCCGCCTTCTATTTCGCGAGTCCCGGTTCATTTACCCGAGTGGCGGTTTGAGTCGTGACCAGAGGGGGACTAGCCTTCCGGCACCCGGGTGGCGCACGTCACCCGTTTCCAATGCCCGGCGCAGGAGGCAACGGTCCATGGCACGCAGCAGCAGGAAGACGCTCACGGGCTCAGCGGTCACCGCCGCCAAGAAGGTGATCGGGCGTCGTCCGCGCTCCGAAGACGTCGTCGAGGCCGCGACCGGTGCCGCCAAGAAGGCGGCGTCCAGCGCTGCGAAGAAGGCCGCACCCACGGCCAAGAAGGCTGCCTCCAGCGCTGCGAAGAAGGCCGCCCCGACCGCCAAGAAGGCCGCAACGTCGGCTGCCAAGAAGGCAGCTCCCGTGGCCAAGAAGGCCGCATCGGATGCGGCGAAGAAGGCTGCTCCCGTGGCGAAGAAGGCAGCGGCCTCCGCCGCGAAGAAGGCGGCCACGTCAGCGGTCAAGCGGGCCACGCCCGCCCGGAAGCCGGCCACGCGTGCGCGCGGCGCCGCGGGCCTCGCCGTACTCGAGGGTGAGGACGCCTGGACCAAGGCCGAGCTCGACGAGGTGCTGGCCGAGCTCAACGAGCACGCAGCACGACTGCGCCGTGAGCTGCAGGAGCAGGAGGAGGAGCTCGCCGGGCTGCTCCGGGACGCCGGCGACGGCGCCGGGCACGACCAGGCAGACATGGGCGCGACGAGCTTCGAGCGCGACCAGGAGCTCAGCGTGGTCGCCAACGCACGCGAGATGCTGGCGCAGACCGAGCGTGCCCTGTCGCGCATCGCGGACGGCAGCTACGGCGTGTGTGAGTCGTGCGGCAACCCCATCGGGAAGATGCGGGTGATGGCCTTCCCGCGTGCCACACTGTGCATGTCATGCAAGCAGCGCGAGGAGCGTCGCTGAACTCCAGCGGCCAGGATCAGTCCGGGCACCAGACCGACCCCGCACCGCGGCGCGCGGCGCTGCGTGTCTTCGTGGCGGTTGCCGCTGGTCTCTACCTGCTCGACGTCGTCACCAAGGTGATTGCGGTCGCCGAGCTTCCCGGGCGTGGGCGGGTCCCGTTGCTGGGTGACCTGCTCGGCCTGCACCTGACCCGCAACCCTGGCGCCGCGTTCGGCACGGGCACGTCCTTCACGATCGTGTTCACCCTGATCGCGGCAGTCGCTGCGGTCATCGTGCTGCGGGTCAGCCGCCGCGTGGGAAGCCGGACGTGGGCAGTTGCCCTCGGTGCGCTGCTCGCCGGTGTCGCCGGCAACCTGACCGACCGCATCCTGCGTGCTCCCGGGCCGTTCCGCGGCCACGTGGTGGACTTCCTCGAGCTGCCCAGCTGGCCGATCTTCAACATCGCGGACATCTGCATCAATGTCGCGGCCGTGCTGATCGTGATCCAGTCCTTCCGAGGCGTGCGCGTCGACGGTTCGCGCGACACCCCTTCCCAGCAGCGCCCCGATGAAGAAGGCCAGCAGTGACTGACCAGCGCACCGTCCTGATCCCCGAGGGCCTTGCCGGTGAGCGCGTCGACGCCGCGATCGCCCGCATGTTCGGCCTCTCGCGCACCAAGGCGGCAGACCTCGCGGCAGCCGGCCACGTGCAGCTCGACGGCGTCTCGGTCGGCAAGTCCGAGCGGGTCCACGAGGGCGCCATGCTCGACGTGACCATCCCCAAGATGGTCGACCCGCTCGAGGTCGTGCCCGAGATCGTCGAGGGCATCGGCATCATCCACGACGACGACTCCATCGTGGTCATCGACAAGCCCGTCGGCGTTGCCGTGCACCCGAGCCCCGGCTGGACCGGTCCGACCGTCGTCGGCCACCTGGCTGCTGCCGGCTTCCGGATCTCCACCAGCGGCGCCAAGGAGCGCGAGGGCATCGTCCAGCGCCTCGACGTCGGCACCTCGGGCGTCATGGTCATCGCGAAGTCCGAGCACGCCTACTCCGTGCTCAAGAACGCCTTCCGCCACAGGACCGTCGACAAGACCTACAACGCGCTGGTCCAGGGGCACCCGGATCCGCACGAGGGCACGATCGACGCACCCATCGGCCGCCATCCCTCGGCGGACTGGAAGTTCGCGGTCATGGCCGACGGGCGCCACAGCATCACGCACTACGAGACCCTCGAGGCGCACCGGTTCGCCAGCCTGCTGGAGGTCCACCTCGAGACCGGCCGGACGCACCAGATCCGGGTGCACATGAGCGCGATGAAGCACCCCTGTGTCGGTGACCTGACCTACGGCGCGGACCCGACCCTCGCCAAGCGGGTCAAGCTCGAGCGCCAGTGGCTGCACGCGGTGAAGCTGGGCTTCGTCCACCCCGACTCCGGGGAGTACGTCACCTTCGAGTCGCCCTACTCGGACGACCTCCAGAAGGCCCTCGACCTCATCCGCGATGCCCACTGATCCGATGTCGGCCGATCCGGACCTGATGCTGCGCCCCGCCGTGGCTGACGACGTGCCACTGCTGGTCCAGGTGATGCGCGCTGCCCGCGAGGCCGCGCCGATGCCTGATCTCCCGTACGCCGACCGTGAGGTGGGCGCGCACCTCGCGGCTCGCCTGAGCATGGACGAGACCTGGGTCGCCGACGACGGTGACGGCCCGGTCGGCTTCGCCCGGCTGACGGGCACCTGGCTCGACGACCTGTACGTCGTGCCCGAGGCTCAGCGCTCCGGCGTCGGCTCGTCGCTCCTCGACCTCGCGAAGGCGCTTCGCCCCGATGGCTTCGGCCTGTGGGTCTTCTCCAGCAACGTGCCCGCGCGGGCGTTCTACGCACGGCACGGTCTGCTCGAGCTCGAGTCGACCGATGGCCGCGCCAACGACGAGGGTGCACCCGACCTGCGCATGGTCTGGGCGGGGGAGCAGCCGCTGTCCTACCTGCGGGCCCAGATCGACGAGGTCGACGACGAGCTCGCGGCGCTGCTGGCGCGGCGCACTGCCCTGACGGCGGCGGTGCAGGAGATCAAGCCGGTCGGTGGTCCGGCCGGCCGAGACCCCGAGCGCGAGCAGCAGATCGCCGAGCGGATCGCTCCGATGGTGCCGCTGTTGCCGCCCGAGGCGGTCCAGCGGATCGTCCACACGATCATCGAGGCCAGCCTTGACGCTGCCGCGACCCCGGGCCGCGACTGAGCAGTTCGGGCCATCCGAAAACCCCCCGGACGGCTGCGTCGATCGACCCGATGCGCGGTCGCAGAGGCCGGCAGCGGACCGCTAGCGTTCCTGAAGGACACATCCGGACGCATCCGTGTTGGGGGAGCCATGCGCTCAGCCAGGTACCTCTCGGCCGTCATCGCCGCCGTAACTGGTGGGGCAACCCTCTTCGTGGGCCCCGCCGCGACGGCGAGCGGCGACATCGTGCCGTCGTTCCACCCGTACGTCGCGATCAATCCGGGCTCGCAGGCCGAAGGGGTGGCTACGGGCGATGTCACCGGCGACGGGTTGCCCGACCTGCTGGTCACCACCGGGTACGACGCGTCGCCAGCCACCGACTTCAACCTTCTGGTCTACCCGCAGCAGGGTGGGGGAGGCCTGGACGCCCCGGCCGTTCTCGCCACCGGCGCTGCCTACGGCAGCTCGATGGCGGTCGAGGTCGCCGACCTGGACGGCGACGGCGATCTGGACGCCGCCGTCGTGACGACCGAGGGCGTCATGATCTTCGCGCAGGGCCCCGAGGGGCTCTCCTTCTCGTGGACCGTGCCGGTCGAGGAGGCGCGCCACGCCGAGGCCGTGGATGTCACTGAGGACGGTCTGCCGGACCTGGTGGTCAACACCCGGTACGGCATCGAGGTGTGGTGGGCAATCGCGGGGGACTTCATGCCGTCCCCGCGCGGTTCCCAGCTGTCCGGGAGCCCCGAGACCGAGGTCGAGGTTGCTGATGTCACCGGGGACGGGCTGGCGGACGTTGTCGGAGCGGGTGCCGGCAGCATCCGGGTGTGGGCCCAGCTGCCCGACCACGGCTTCGCCGGCGCCGTCACCTATGCGTCCGGTGGCGTGGCGCCATGGACCGGAGTGAACGGACTGGCCACCGGTGACATCGACGGCGACGGGCTCCAGGACGTCGTCGCAAGCGTCGGCGGGAACCGGCCCAACGCCTGGCTGGTGACCCGGAGCCAGCAGCCCGACGGCACGCTCGGACCTGCCGTGCGGCTGGACTCCTACGACATCCCTGAATCGGTCGAGGTGGCCGACGTGACCGGAGATGGCAGGGGCGACATCGTCGTCGCGCACGGCGGATGGAACCGGATCGGGGTGTTCCCGCAGGCCGTGCCCGGCACGCTGCCTCATGGCGAGTCGCTGTTCGAGATCCCCTACGCCTCGCACTACGACCCCAAGGGCCTCGCCATCGGCGACGTCTCGGACGACGGCCTGGCCGACCTGATGCTCACCGACTACAACCACGGCCTGGTGCTGCTCCGAGGGGCCACCCCGGCCGAGGACACGACGCCCCCGGACACCTGGTTCACGGCGGGTCCATCGGGTGTCCACCGGTCCCGGACCGCCACGTTCTCGTTCGCTGCCTCGGAGGCCGGTGCGACGTTCGAGTGCGCGCTGGACTCGACCACGGCCTGGCAGGCCTGTGCTCCCGGCGTCATCTACACCGATCTGACCGCCGGCTCGCACCTGCTGCGGGTCCGTGCCAGCGACTCCGCAGGAAACACCGACCCGACCCCGGCCCTCCGGTCATTCACGGTCGACGGTCCCGACACCACGATCGGCTCGGGGCCCACCGGGACGGTGCGGGACACGAGTGCCACCTTCGGGTTCACCGCGAGCCCTGCGGCGGCGTCGTTCCAGTGCTCGATCGATACCGGAACCTGGCAGGCCTGCACCTCGCCGACGACGTACTCCGGGCTGACGACGGGCGCCAGCCATCAGTTCCGAGTCCGCGGGGTCAATACCGAGGGCCTCGTCGACGGGACGCCGGCGTCCCGCTCGTTCACCGTGGACGCCGCGGCCGACCTGGCGACCGGGCTCACCGTCACGCCGGACCGGGCGAAGAAGGGCGCGGTCGCCATCTGGACCGCGCAGGTGACGAACACCGGTCCCCAGACGGCGGCAGCCGTCACGCTCTCGCAGGGACTGCCCAGCGGATTGACTTTGCAGTCCGTCACGACCACCGCGGGCAGCTGCTCCGCCGCAGGTGCGCCGGCCACCGTGCAGTGCAACCTGGGCAGCCTGGCTCCAGGTGCGACAGTCACGGTCACCGTCCGCACGACGGTCACCGCGAGCAAGGGCGCGCTGGCGTCGACCGTCGTGGCTCAGGCGCCGACCTGGGACATGGACCCGGCGGACAACAGCGGGTCGGCCACAGTCACTGTGGGTGGCGGCCGATGAACGGGTATTTCTGCTGCGACCGATGACGTTGCGCTCGGTGTCGGTGGGCCTGCCTAGAGTCGGGTCCAGCATCACCTAGAGTGGGGTCCTTCCCCGTTCCAGCTTGATTCTTGGCCCCATTTTTCGCACGTCTTGCCGCCTCTTGCGGCGCGCTCTGAGAGGAGCCCACAGGTTCATGGCAGCAGGGTCCGGGGACGGGTTCGTTCACCTCCACGTCCACACCGAGTACTCGATGCTGGACGGAGCCTCGCTCCTCGACGGGCTCTTCACGCGCGTCTCCGACCTGGGCATGCCTGCGATCGCGATGACCGACCACGGCAACCTGCACGGTGCCTACGACTTCTACTCCAAGGCCCGGAAGTACGGCGTCAAGCCGATCATCGGCATCGAGGCCTACCTGACACCGGGGACGCCCCGCCAGGAGCGCCGCCGGGTCCGCTGGGGCAAGGGCGACCGCTCCGAGGAGGGCGGCGACGACGTCTCGGGCGGTGGCGCCTACACCCACATGACGATGTGGGCCGAGTCGACCGAGGGCATGCACAACCTGTTCCGGCTCTCGTCCCGATCGAGCCTCGAGGGCTACTACTTCAAGCCCCGCATGGACAAGGAGCTCCTCCAGGAGCACAGCAAGGGCCTGATCGTCTCGACCGGTTGCCCGTCCGGCGCCATCCAGACCCGGCTGCGGCTGGGCCAGTGGGACGAGGCGCTGCGCGAGGCCGGTGAGCTGCAGGACATCTTCGGCCGCGACAACGTGTTCCTCGAGCTGATGGACCACGACATCTCCATCGAGAAGCGGGTCCGCGACGACCTGCTCAAGCTCGGCAAGGAGATGGGCATCAAGCCCATCGCCACCAACGACTCGCACTACAACAACCCCGAGGACGCCGGCGCCCACGAGGCGCTGCTGTGCGTCCAGTCCGGCAGCCGCATGGCCGAGCCGCCCTACAGCCAGGGCGGCAAGCGGTTCGCGTTCGAGGGCCAGGGCTACTACATCAAGTCCGCTGCCGAGATGCGTGAGCTGTGGGGGAGGCAGGACCTCAAGGAGGCCTGCGACAACACGCTGCTGATCGCGGAGCGCTGCGACGTCGAGTTCACCGAGTCCACCGGTGGCTACATGGCGCGCGCCGACATCCCGGCGGGGGAGACCGAGGCGTCCTGGCTGCGCAAGGAGGTCTTCCGCGGCCTCGAGGCGCGCTACCCGGGTGAGCGCCTCACCCAGGAGGTCAAGGACCGCGCCGAGTTCGAGCTCGAGATCATCTCGGGCAAGGGCTACTCCGGCTACTTCCTCGTGGTTGCCGACTTCATCCAGTGGTCCAAGGACAACGGCATCCGCGTCGGTCCGGGTCGTGGATCCGGCGCGGGGTCCATCGCGGCGTACGCGTTGCGGATCACCGACCTGTGCCCGCTGGAGCACGGCCTCTTCTTCGAGCGGTTCCTCAATCCTGAGCGTCCCTCGATGCCCGACTTCGACATCGACTTCGACGACCACCGACGCGGCGAGGTCATCCAGTACGTCACCGAGAAGTACGGCACCGAGCGTGTCGCTCAGATCGCCACCTTCGGCCGGATCAAGGCCAAGCAGGCGATCAAGGACGCGGCGCGCATCCTCGACCACGGCTTCGCGATCGGCGACCGCATCACCAAGGCGCTGCCGGCCGACGTGATGGGCAAGGGCGTCCCGCTCAAGGACATCTTCAACCCGGAGCACAAGCGCTACTCCGACGGCGGCGAGTTCCGGGCGCTCTACGAGGCCGACCACGACGTCCGCACGATCTACCAGACCGCGATCGGCCTCGAGGGCCAGATCCGGCAGACCGGCGTCCACGCGGCCGGCGTGATCATGTCCAGCGAGCCGCTGATCGACGTGGTCCCGCTGATGGACCCGAAGCAAGACGGCCAGATCATCACCCAGTTCGAGTACCCCAAGTGCGAAGAGCTCGGCCTGGTCAAGATGGACTTCCTCGGTCTGTCCAACCTCCACACGCTCGAGGACGCGCTGGCCAACATCCTGGCCAACCGCGACGAGACCGTGGTCCTCGAGGAGGTGCCGTTCGACGACCGGGCGACCTACGAGCTGATGGGGCGTGGCGACACGCTCGGCGTCTTCCAGCTCGATGGTGGCGGCATGCGTGCGCTGCTGCGCTCGATGCTTCCCGACCAGTTCGCCGACATCACGGCCGTCTCCGCGCTCTACCGCCCGGGCCCGATGGGTGCCGACTCCCACAACAAGTACGCGCACCGCAAGAACGGTCGCGAGCCGATCGTGCCGATCCACCCTGCGCTGGAGGAGCCGCTCCAGGAGGTGCTCGGTGAGACCTACGGTCTCATCGTCTACCAGGAGCAGGTCATGGCGATCGCCCAGGTTCTCGCCGGCTTCTCGCTCGGTGCCGCAGACAACATGCGTCGCGCCATGGGCAAGAAGAAGAAGGAAGAGCTCGACAAGCAGTACGCCGGATTCGAGGCCGGCATGCTCGAGCGCGGCTATCCCCAGGACTCGGTCAAGGTGCTGTGGGAGATCCTCGTCCCCTTCGCCGACTACGCGTTCAACAAGTCGCACTCCGCGGCATACGGCGTCATCACCTACTGGACCGCCTACCTGAAGGCCAACTACCCCACGGAGTACATGGCCGCGCTCCTCACCTCGGTGAAGAACGACAAGGACAAGATGGCGATCTACCTCAATGAGTGTCGCCGCATGAAGATCCAGGTGCTCCCGCCCGACGTCAACGAGTCGGCCCACAACTTCACTGCAGTCGGCACCGACATCCGGTTCGGCCTCACCGCCATCCGCAACGTCGGCGCCAACGTGGTCGACGGCATCGTCGAGGCGCGCCAGGACAAGGGCCGGTTCACCGACTTCAACGACTTCCTGTCCAAGGTGCCTGCGCCGGTGTGCAACAAGCGGCTGGTCGACTCGCTGATCCGGGCCGGCGCCTTCGACGGACTGGGTCACAAGCGGCGTGCGCTGGTCACGGTGCACGAGGCGGCCGTCGACCAGTACGTCGACATCAAGAAGAACGAGGCCATCGGCCAGGACTCCCTCTTCGCCGGGCTCGACGACGACGGTGACGGGGGTGGCGGCTTCGGTGTCACGGTCGCGGTGCCCGACATCGACGAGTGGGACAAGTCGACGCTGCTCTCCAACGAGCGCGAGATGCTCGGCCTCTACGTCTCCGACCACCCGCTGCTCGGCCTCGAGCACATCCTGTCGCAGAGCGCGGACTGCTCGATCGGCGCGCTGCTGCTCGACGAGGAGCGGCAGGACGGCTCGTTCGTGACGGTGTCCGGACTGATCACGAGCGTCCAGCGCAAGATCACCAAGCGCGGCGACTCGTGGGCGATGGTCACGCTCGAGGACCTCGAGGGTGCGATCGAGGTGCTGCTCTTCCCGAGCAGCTACCAGCTCGCCGCTCCATACCTCGCCGAGGACGCGATCATCACGGTCAAGGGCCGGCTCTCGCGGAGCAAGGACACCCCCGAGATCATGGCGCAGGAGGTCACTGTGCCCGACCTGTCCGACGGGCCGAGCGGACCGGTCGTGATCTCGCTTCCGTCGACGCGCTGCACGGCTCCCGTGGTCGAGCAGCTCAAGGACGTGCTCGGCACGCACCCGGGTGTCACCGAGGTGCAGCTCCGGCTGATGGCACGCAACGCCACGACCGTGCTGCGGCTCGACGACAGGCTGCGGGTCACCCCCACGCCGGCGCTCTTCGCCGATCTCAAGCAGCTGCTCGGGCCGGGCTGCCTTGCGAACTGACGGCGGACGCAGGCGCCGCGTGCTGGGCGTGCTGGCGGTGATGCTCGCGTTCGGCTTCATCGGCGCTGCCGCAGGGGTGAGCTGGTGGGCGTTGTGGGACCCAGCGCCGGAGGCGGTGGTCTTCCGCCAGGAGCCGTACTTCATGCCCGACGGCGAGTTCCGCTCCACCGGCACGTACGTCGCCATCGCGGCGCCGGTGGGACTCGTCCTCGGCCTGGTGCTGACCTGGTGGTGTCGGCGCGACCCGCTGACCATGGTCCTCGCAGTGCTGGCCGGGTCGGTGATCGCGGGCGCGGTGATGATCGGCGTCGGGCTGCTGCTCAGCCCGGCGGACCCTCAGGCATCGGCGCGCAGCGCCGCCGAGCTTTCGACCGTGCCCGGCATGCTGCGCGTCCAGCCGGGAGCGGCGTGGTGCGTGTTCCCGTTCGCAGCGATGCTCGGCGCGCTGGCCGTGCTGCTCACGACATCGCCCGCGCCGGTGGAGAACTCCCGGGCCTGAGTCCGCTGAGCCGGTAGGCTCCGGTGACCTTCAGCACCACAATCACGGGGAGCCACATACATGTCTGACGTCATTCCTCCCGACGCCTCTGCGCCGGAGCCCACCACCGTCATCGAGGAGCCGCAGCCCAAGGGCCGCAAGCGCATCGCGCTCGCCGCTGGCGGCGCCGTCCTCGTTGCCGCGGTTGCCGGTGGTGGCGCCTGGGCCTACCAGGCCTGGACCCAGCAGGGCGACCAGCCGGCCGAGGCACTGCCGGCGTCCACGACGCTCGGCTACGCCGCGATCGACCTCGACCCGACGGGCGAGCAGAAGATCGAGGCAGTCCGGGTCCTGAACAAGTTCCCGGCGTTCAAGGACGAGCTGGACCTCGGCACCAAGGACGACATCCGCGAGAAGGTCTTCGAGGCCATGCAGAAGGACGGTCTCTGCAAGGACCTCGACTTCAGCAAGGACGTCGACGGCTGGCTGGGCGACCGCTACGCGATCGCTGCGATCGACCAGGGCAAGGACAAGACGCCTGCGCCGGTCTTCGTGCTCCAGGTCAAGGACGCCGCCAAGGCCGAGTCCGGTCTGAAGAAGGTCGCATCCTGCATGGCCGAGGACTCCGAGGAGTCGGGCGAGGAAGGCGGCTACGCCGTCAGCGGCGACTGGGCGATCATCGCCGAGACCGAGGCCATCGCGAAGGATGTCGTGAAGGACGCCGAGAAGGCGCCGCTCTCTGACGACGAGGACTTCCAGCGGTGGATCGACGCCGCTGGCGACCCGGGCATCATGTCGCTGTACGCCGCGCCCGAGGCCGCCAAGGTGGCTTTCGACGCCTTCGCTGCTGATATGCCCGCGTCTGACCTGCCCGCCGAGGCGAAGAAGTTCGTCGATGACTTCAAGGGCGCCGGTGGTTCGGTTCGCATCTCCGACGGCTCCCTCGAGGCAGAGTTCGCGATGGAGCAGCCCGAGGACGCGGTGACCGGCAAGCTCAGCAAGGACGGCACGCTCGCGGCGAGCTCGCTGCCCGCGACCACGGCCGCCATGTTCGGCCTGGCACTGCCCGACGGCTGGGTCGAGAAGGCTCTCGACGCCAACGGCTCCATGCTCGAGGAAGAGTCGGGCATGTCGACCGACGACCTCGTCAAGATGATCGAGCAGGAGACCGGCCTCTCGGTTCCCGAGGACATCGAGACCCTCACCGGTGAGTCGCTGGCGCTCGCCATCGACGCCGACTTCGACGCTGACGCGATCATGCAGGGCGACTTCACCGCGATCCCGGTCGGCCTGAAGATCAAGGGCGACCCCAAGGCCATCGAGAAGGTCATCGACAAGCTCCGTGCCGCTGGCGCGAAGTACGACATGCCCCGCAACTTCGTGGTCAGCAAGACCAGCGGCGACTACGTCGTGGTCACGATCAACGCGAAGTACGCCGACAAGCTGGCCGCTGAGAAGGGTCTGGGCGACACCGACCTCTTCGAGAAGGTCGTGCCGAAGGACGAGGACGCGACGGGTGTCTTCTTCATCAACTTCGACGCCGGCAGCCACTGGCTCGACAACCTGCTGTCGGACCTCGGTGCTCCGGACGAGATCGTTGACAACGTGAAGCCCCTCCAGGGCATCGGCGTCAGCGGCTGGGCCGACGGCGACGTGGGCCACTCGCTGCTGACGGTCACCACCGAGTGAGCTGATTTCCGCCACTGAGGGCGCTCGTGCGGCTTACGCTGCGCGAGCGCCCTTGTGCATTTTCCTGCCGCGGGCGCATCTCGGGCGCGTGCCCGGCATCAGGGGGAAGGCATCGCACATGACCGACGCAGCCGCACCACTCGGGCTGGGAGACCAGCTGGTCGTCCCGCCATCCACGCCGCGCAGGCGTCGTACAGCCCTGGCGGCTGCCGGCGTCGTGGGTGTCGCGGCGGTGGTCGGCGGGGGAGTGTGGGTCGGTCAGGCCTTCCTCGCCCGCGGCCCGCAGCCGGCCGAGGCGCTACCCGCCTCGACGCTGGCCTACGCCGCCGTGGACCTCGACCCGTCAGGAAGCCAGAAGCTGGAAGCCGCCGACTTCCTCGGAGAGTTTCCTTCGCTCGGCACGGGCAAGTCCGGCGACCTGCGCGAGCGGTTCTTCAACCTGGCGATGTCGGACCTGACGTGCGATCTCGGCTTCAAGGACGTCGAGCCGTGGGTGGGCAGTCGCGCAGCCATCGCCGTTGTCGGTTACGACAAGCCGGAGTTCGTCACCGTGCTCGAGGTCACCGACGGACCAGGGCTGGACAGGGGCCTCGATGAGGCCGAGAAGTGCGGTGGCGGAACTCAGGGCCACGCCGTCCTCGGCAAGTGGGCGGTCCTGGCGCGGACCGACGCCGTGGCGAAGGCGGTGCTGGCCGATGGCGCCGAGGCTCCGCTGTCGCAGGACACCGACTTCCAGCAGTGGACGGACAAGGCCGGCGACGCCGGCGTCGTCACCCTGTACGCCGCGCCTGCCGCAGGTGACGCGATCCTCAAGGCCGCCGAGAAGGAGCCGTTCCTGGCCATGATGGCCGCGTCGGGTCTGAGCAGCCTCGACCCGATCGGGATGGGCGCTGGCATGGTCCCGCTGTTCGGGATCGGCATGGCGATGGACTCCGAGATGGAGGGCGTGGCGGAGTTGGGAAGCGCTGACGGGGACGTCTCGTACGCGCCGATGACGAAGGCGGAGGAGAAGCGCCTCACGAAGATGACGTCCGAGGAGCAGGAGACGTACCTCGAGAAGAAGTACGGCCCCGCGCCGACCGAGGTGATGTCCGAGGCGGAGATGGACGAGCTCCAGCTCACGCCGGAAGCGCGCCAGGAGATGCTGGACGAGCACGCGAAACTGACCGCCGAGATGGCGCAGGAGCTTGCGGACGACGAGATGCCCGCGGTGAAGGACGAGGAGATGTCCGATGAGGACATGGCCGCCATGGAGGATGAGTTCCTGACGCCGGAGGTGCCTGAGGACGTCCGCGCGGCGCTGAGTGGCTTCCGCGGTGCCGGAGGGGTGGTGCGTTTCGCCGACGGAGCCCTGGAGTTCGAGCTCGTGGCCGACCACCTGGACCTGGGGGCCGCTGACCTGGCCGCGGGGAGTGGCGGTGACGATCTGCTCGACACGTTCCCGGCCACCGCCCCGATCGCCTACGGCGCGGGGCTGGCCGACGGCTGGGAGGAGCACCTCTTCGATGCCTTCGGCATGGGCATGTGGGGCGGCTCGGAGAAGAGCATGATCAAGGAGTTCGAGAACAGCACCGGTCTCGACTACCCGGCCGACATCGAGGCACTCGGCGGCGACGGGTTCGCCGTCGTGTTCCCGGACGGGTTCAACCCGGAGAAGATGTTCGACGGCGGAGGCATGCCGGTCGCGTTCCGTGTGAACGGCGATCCCGCGAAGGTCGAGGCCTCCCTGGAGAAGCTCAAGGGAGCAGCTGTTCCGACGCTCGTCTGGCAGCGCGACGGCGACGATGTCCTCGTCGGTCTCGACGCCGCTCACCTGGCCGACCTCGCCGGCACCTCGGGCCTGGGTGGGTCAAAGACCTACGAGTCCGTGCTCCCGGAGGCCGGCGACGCTGCGAGCGTGCTCTTCATCGACTTCGACGCCGAGAACTGGCTGGTGAAAGCCAACTCGAAGGAGGACCGCGCTGATGTCGAGCCCTTGAAGGCACTCGGCTTCAGCCGGACCGTCACCGGTGACGAGGAACGAACGCTGGTGCGGCTCACCACCGACTGATCAGTTGGGGGACCAGCCGGTCCGGGCGACGTCGATCGCGGGCAGTGACGGCAGTGCCGTCATTGCCCGCAGCTCGTCGCGCAGCAGCTTGGTCACCATGGCCAGCCGCAGGTGGGTGTCCTCGGCCTCGAGCAGCGACTGCCGGTCGGGCAGGGGGAGCAGGCAGGTGGCGGCCAGGCTCCACGACAGGTACGTCGGGTCGTGGGGGAGGTCGCCTTCGAGGACCTCGTGGCCGTGCAGCTCGGAGAGCCGCTCGCGGTAGCGCTCGAAGGTGAGGAACGCGCGGTCGGCGACCTCCTGGGCGACGTACGCATCGTCGTCGGGGAGCAGGTCGACCTCGCCGGCGAGGAACGGCCCGCTGGTGTCGAGCCGGTCGAGGCGGAGCCGCCCGCGGCCGACCGCGACGATGTCGAACGTGCCGTCGCCGTTCTGGTCGACCTCGGTGAGCTGGAGCAGGCAGCCGATGCGGTAGAGCGACTGGCCGCCGTGCGCGCTGGTGCCGCCGAGTCGCTCGCCGACCTCGAAGCCCTCGCGGATCGCGACGGTGCCGAAGAGCCGCTTCTTCGGATCCTTGATCCGCAGCAGCTCGTGCACCAGCGCCCGGTAGCGGTCCTCGAAGACGTGGAGCGGCAGCGTCACGCCCGGGAACAGCACCGTGTTCAGGGGGAACATGGGCAGCGACTCGGTCACGTCAACAACCCTAGTGCGCGGCCGACGTGGAATCCGGAGGAAGCGCGACCGCGCGCCCACCTAGAATTGCCCCATGATCCGCCGCATCGACCTCCGGGGCGCCCAGACCGGGACGCCTGTCGACTACCGCACCGCTGTCCCGCGTGCTGCGTTCGACGTCGAGGCTGCCCTTCATGTCGTCCGCCCGATCTGCGACGACGTCCGCGATCGCGGTGTCGACGCCATCGTGGAGTACTCCGCCAGGTTCGACGGGGTGACGCAGACCGAGATCGCTGTCCCGGTCTCGGCGATCGCGCGCGCTCTGGAGGACCTCGACCCCGACATCCGGGCCGGTCTGGAGGAGTCGATCAGGCGCCTGCGGATCACCTGCGAGGCCGAGATGGAGCACGACACGGTCACCTCGCTCGGCGAGGGTGCGACGGTCACCCACAAGCTGATCCCGGTCAACCGCGTCGGCCTCTACGTCCCGGGCGGCCTCGCGCCGCTGGTCTCCAGCGTGATCATGAACGTCGTCCCGGCGCAGGTCGCGGGCGTGAAGTCCATCGCGCTGACCTCGACTCCGCAGAAGGAGTTCGGCGGCCTGCCGCACCCGACGATCCTCGCCGCCTGCGCGCTGCTCGGCATCGACGAGGTGTACGCCGTGGGCGGCGCCCAGGCGATCGCCATGTACGCCTACGGCGCCGGCCCGTGCCGTCGCGTTGACCTGGTCACGGGTCCGGGCAACATCTACGTGGTGTCGGCCAAGCGCCTGCTCAAGGGTCAGATCGGCATCGACTCCGAGGCCGGTCCGACCGAGATCGCGGTGCTCGCCGACGACAGCGCCGACGCGGCGTACGTTGCTGCGGACCTGATCTCCCAGGCGGAGCACGACCCGCTCGCCTCGTCTGTTCTGGTCACGCCGTCGCTCGCACTGGCTGATGCGGTCGAGATCGAACTCGTGGCGCAGGTTGCCGCGACGAAGCACCAGGAGCGGATCAACACTGCGCTCGGTGGAGAGCAGTCGGCGATCGTGCTGGTCGACGACCTCGAGCAGGGCCTGGCGGTCGTCGACGCCTACGCCGCCGAGCACCTCGAGATCCAGACCGTCGACGCTGCCGACTGGGCGGCGCGCGTGACCAACGCCGGCGCGATCTTCGTGGGCAACCACGCTCCGGTCTCGCTCGGCGACTACTGCGCCGGCTCGAACCACGTGCTCCCGACGGCCGGCTGCGCCTGCCACAGCTCGGGCCTGTCCGTGCGCTCGTTCCTCAAGGCCGTGCACGTCATCGACTACAGCCGCGCTGCGCTGGCGGAGGTCGCCGACCACGTGATCACGCTGGCCGAGGCCGAGGACCTGCCGGGCCACGCCGCTGCCGTGCGGGTGAGGTTCGCATGAGCTTTCCTCCCATCCGGCCCGAGCTGGCCGGCATCGAGCCCTACGGCGCGCCGCAGCTCACCAAGGACGCAGCGCCCGTTCAACTGAATGTCAACGAGAACCCCTATGGTCCGTCCGAGGCCTGCCTCGACGACATCGCGGCGTCGGTGCGCGAGGCGGCACGCACGCTCAACCGCTATCCCGACCGTGAGTTCACCGCGCTGCGTGAGGGGCTTGCTGCCTACCTGAACACCGACGGTGGCCAGGGGCTGACGCGCGACGAGATCTGGGCGGCCAACGGCTCCAACGAGGTCATGCTCCAGCTGCTGCAGGCGTTCGGTGGTCCCGGTCGCACGGCGCTGAGCTTCGCCCCGACGTACTCGATGTATCCCGAATACGCCCGCGACACCCACACGACGTGGGTGGCCGGCCGGCGCGAGACCGACTTCTCGCTCGACCTCGATGCGGCCGTTGCCCTGATCCGTGAGGTCCGGCCCAACGTCGTGCTCCTGCCGAGCCCGAACAACCCGACCGGCACCGCGCTGCCGCCCGAGGCGATCGGCGTGCTCTGCGAGGAGCTGGGGGAGTCGGCCTTGCTCGTTGTCGACGAGGCGTACGGCGAGTTCCGCCGCGAGGGGGTGCCGAGCGCCCTCGAGCTGCTGCCTCGCTACCGCAACCTCGTCGTGTCCCGCACGATGTCGAAGGCCTTCGCCGGAGCAGGGCTACGGCTCGGCTACCTGGCCGCTGACAAGGCGATCCTCGACGCGATCCGCGTCGTGCGCCTGCCCTACCATCTCTCTGCGGTGAGCCAGGCCACCGCGCTGGCCGCCCTGCGCCACGCCGATGAGCTGCTCGGCAAGGTCGATGAGCTCCGCAAGGAGCGCGACGAAACCGTAGGCTGGCTCCGCGACCGGGGCTTCGAGGTGGCGGACAGCGACGCGAACTTCGTGCTGTTCGGACTCTTCGAGGACCGGCACGCGGTGTGGCAGGGCCTGCTCGACCGCGGCGTACTGATCCGGGAGACCGGGCCGGACGGCTGGCTGCGGGTCTCGATCGGCACGCCGGACGAGATGACTGCTTTCAAGACTGCACTGACCGATGTTGTGAAGGAGCTCCGATGAGCCGCACGTCCACGATCACGCGTGAGACCAAGGAGTCCAAGGTCCACGTCGAGGTCAACCTCGACGGCACGGGCAAGGCTTCCATCTCGACGGGCGTGGGTTTCTACGACCACATGCTCAACTCGTTCGCGCGGCACAGCCTGATCGACCTCACCGTCCACACCGTCGGCGACACCCACATCGACGCTCACCACACGGTCGAGGACACCGCGATCGTGCTCGGCCAGGCGCTCGCGGAGGCGATGGGCGACAAGAAGGGCACGCGGCGCTTCGGTGACGCGACTGTCCCGCTCGACGAGGCGCTGGTGCAGGCCGTCGTCGACATCTCCGGTCGTCCCTACTGCGTGTGCACGGGGGAGCCCGAGGGCCAGATCTACGTGCAGATCGGCAACGACGGCTACGTCGGCTCCCTGACCCGCCACGTCTTCGAGACGATCGCGTTCCAGGCGCAGATCGCGCTGCACGTCCGCGTGCTCGCCGGTCGCGACCCGCACCACCTGGTCGAGACGCAGTTCAAGGCGTTCGCCCGGGCCTTCCGCGATGCCATCGCGCTCGACCCGCGCGAGACCGGCATCCCCTCGACCAAGGGTGTCATCTGACGATGGGCGCGCCTTCCGTCGCCGTTCTCGACTACGGGTCCGGCAACCTCCGCTCCGCCGTGCGCGCAGTCGAGCGCGCCGGCGCCGAGGTCACGCTGACCTCCGACTTCGAGACCGCGCTGGAGGCCGACGGCCTGCTGGTCCCGGGCGTCGGTGCGTACGCCGCGTGCATGGCCGGCCTGCGCGCCATCAAGGGGGAGCGGATCATCGGTCGCCGGCTTGCTGGTGGTCGTCCGGTGCTCGGCATCTGTGTCGGCATGCAGATCCTCTTCGCCAAGGGTGTCGAGCACGGTGTCGAGACCGACGGTTGCGACGAGTGGCCCGGTGTCGTCGAGCGGCTCCAGGCACCCGTCGTCCCGCACATGGGGTGGAACACCGTTTCTGTTCCGGCTGGCACCTCCCTGTTCGCCGGTGTCGAGGACGAGCGCTTCTACTTCGTGCACTCCTACGGCGTGCGTTCGTGGGACCTGGTCACCAATGACCGCACCCGCGCGCCCCTCGTCACCTGGGCCGAGCACGGAGGGGACCGCTTCGTCGCCGCCGTCGAGAACGGCCCGCTGAGCGCCACCCAGTTCCACCCGGAGAAGTCCGGCGACGCCGGTGCGCAGCTGCTGCGCAACTGGGTCAGCAACCTCTGAGTCGTTCCACCCCACGCGCTGAGGGCCGGGCATCCGCGCCGCGTTGCCTAGGATTCACCCCATGAGCAGCTACCTCGAACTTCTTCCCGCCGTCGACATCAAGGGCGGCCACGCCGTCCAGCTCGTGCAGGGCGTGGACGGATCCGAGAAGGTCTTCGGCGACCCGATCGAGGCGGCGTTGCGCTGGCAGAACGCGGGCGCGGAGTGGCTGCACCTCGTGGACCTGGACGCGGCGTTCGGCCACGGCAACAACCGCGAGCTGCAGGCGCAGATCGTCGGCGCCCTCGACATCAAGGTCGAGATGTCCGGAGGCATCCGCGACGACGAGTCGCTGGAGGCTGCGATGGCCACCGGCTGCCGCCGCGTCAACATCGGCACCGCTGCGCTCGAGCAGCCGGAGTGGTGCGCGAAGGCGATCGCCACGTGGGGCGACCGCGTAGCCATCGGCCTCGACGTCCGCGGCACCACGCTGGCCGCCCGCGGCTGGACCCGCGACGGCGGCGACCTGTGGGAGACCCTGGCCCGCCTCGACTCCGAGGGCTGCGCCCGCTACGTCGTCACCGACGTCAACAAGGACGGCATGCTCCAGGGCCCGAACCTCGACCTGCTCCGCCAGGTCTGCGAGCGCACCGACGCTCCGGTCGTGGCCTCGGGTGGCGTGACCACCCTCGATGACATCCTGGCGCTCATGACGCTGGTCCCGATCGGCGTCGAGGGCGCGATCGCCGGCACCGCGCTCTACGAGGGTCGCTTCACCCTCGAGGACGCGCTGGCCCTCACCCTGCCCACCGACCGACAGGCCTGACTCGGATGAGCCTCGCGGTCCGCGTGATCCCGTGCCTGGACGTCGACGGCGGCCGGGTGGTCAAGGGCATCAATTTCCTCGACCTGCGCGACGCCGGTGACCCGGTGGAGCTGGCGCGGATCTACGACGCCGAGGGCGCCGACGAGCTCACCTTCCTCGACATCTCGGCCTCGAGCGACGCGCGCGGCACGACGATGGAGATCGTCAGCAAGGTCGCGGAAGAGGTGTTCATCCCGCTGACCGTCGGTGGCGGCGTACGCGCTGTTGCTGACGTCGACCGCCTGCTCCGTGCCGGTGCTGACAAGGTCGGCGTCAACACTGCCGCGATCACCCGGCCCGAGCTGCTGGCCGAGATCGCGGACCGGTTCGGCAACCAGGTCCTCGTGCTTTCTGTGGACGCCCGTCGCGTGAAGGGGGAGGCCCGCACGGACTCCGGCTTCGAGGTGACCACCCACGGTGGCCGCACCGGCACCGGCCTGGACGCAGTCGCCTGGGCGGTCAAGGCCGCCGAGCTCGGCGCCGGAGAGATCCTGCTGAACTCCATGGACGCCGACGGCACCCGCGACGGCTTCGACCTGGAGCTGATCCGCATGGTCCGCGAGGCCGTGAACATCCCGGTCATCGCTTCTGGTGGCGCGGGCGCTGTCGAGCACTTCGCCCCGGCCGTCGACGCCGGCGCGGACGCGGTGCTCGCGGCCAGCGTCTTCCACTTCGGCACGCTGCGCATCCACGACGTCAAGGCCGGTCTGGCCGAGGCCGGTCACCCGGTCCGCTGAGCCGACAGGGTCAGACGGGCACGGCCAGGGTGGCCGTGTAGCCGCCCGGCGCCGAGCCGGTCACCTTGGCCAGCTGCAGCGAGTAGCCGTCCGAAAAGACGTTGTCGCTGTCGAGGGACAGCTGCTCCAGGTTGGCCACGCTGCTGTCGTACCCCTCGGCCACGCCGTACACCTCGCGGCAGGTGGCCTCGGGCAGCGCGAGCTGGGTCGTGCGCATCCGGTTGGAGGCTGACGTCGCGTCGTCCACCGACGGATAGACCTCGAAGTGCACGTGCGGCCAGCGGCCCGGGTAGCAGCCCGGGAAGACGGTCTTGAACTGGAGCCACCCGTCCTTGTCGGCCACCTGGACGCCGCGCAGGTAGTTCTCGTCCGCGATGTCGGAGGAGTACATCGAGTAGCGGCCCTCGCGGTCGGCGTGCCAGAGGTAGACCGCCGCTCCGGCGAGCGGCGTGGACTCGCCGTCCTCGAGCTGCAGGACGCGCAGCCGGATCGTTGTGGCCACTCCGGCTGCGACGCCGGAGCCGGAGCCGAAGCTCCTCGTGATGTCCTCGCGGACCACGCCGGACTGGCTGAGTACGTCGGGCCCGTTGCTGCCGTCGCCCGGGTAGGGGCCGGCCGTCTCCTCGGGGATCTCGCCCTCGCCGACCGCCGTGGAGACATCGGTCAGGCCGTCATCGGCGCTGCAGGCGACGACGAGGGTGGCAGCACCCACGCCGCCGAGCAGGCCGAGGAGTCCGCGCCGGCCGTAGCCGCGGGCCATCAGCCCGGGCAGGTCGTGGGCCAGGCCTTCCCTGTGATCGTTCGTCGTGTGCTCGCTCATGTGGCGAGTCTGCGCAGTGAGCCTGTACGCCGTCGCGGCATCGGCTGTGCGTTCCCTGTGAGGCTGGTCCGGGCACGTCGCCGGGGCTGGGAGAATGGTCGCGTGAAGCAACCTGACGGCGAGCCCGCGCCTCTCGACGGCACCCTGCCGGCGACCGCGCTGGCCGGTCAGGAGCAGCGACCCTTCGCCTTCTACGTGCACGTGCCGTTCTGCCGCGTGCGCTGCGGCTACTGCGACTTCAACACCTACACCTCTGCCGAGCTCGGTGGCGGCGCCGACCAGGCGTCGTACGCCGAGACGGCGGTCGCCGAGATGGCCCTCGCGCGCCGGGTCCTTGGTCAGGTCGACCGGCCGGTCGAGACCGTCTTCCTCGGTGGCGGAACGCCCACGCTGTTGCCCGCGCACGACCTCGGCCGGATGCTGAAGGCGATCGATGAGGAGTTCGGGCTCGCCCCAGGGGTCGAGGTCACGACCGAGGCAAACCCCGACAGCGTCTCGCCGGAGTACCTGGCGGAGCTGCGCAAGGCTGGCTACACCCGGCTCTCGTTCGGGATGCAGTCCGCGGTGCCGTCGGTGCTGGCCACCCTCGACCGCACCCACGACCCGGAGCGGGTCCCGCGGGCGGTCGAGTGGGCCCGCGAAGCAGGCTTCGACCAGGTCAGCCTCGACCTGATCTACGGCACGCCGGGGGAGTCCCTTGCCGATTGGGAGACCTCCGTGCAGGCCGCGCTGGCGTGCGAGCCCGACCACGTGAGCGCCTATGCGCTGATCGTCGAGGAAGGCACGGCCCTCGCCCGCCGCGTACGACGTGGCGAGCTGCCGATGCCCGATGACGACGACCTCGCCGACAAGTACCTCGTCGCCGACGAGCTCCTCAGCGCCGCAGGACTCAGTTGGTACGAGGTGTCCAACTGGTCCCGTGACGAGGCGAGCCGCTGCCGCCACAACATGCTCTACTGGCAGGGCGCTGACTGGTGGGGCATCGGCCCCGGATCGCACAGCCACATCGGCGGGGTCCGCTGGTGGAACGTCAAGCACCCGAGCGCCTACGCGCAGCGGCTGGCGGCGGGAGAGTCGCCCGCGCACGAGCGTGAGCTGCTCACTCACGAGGAGCGCCGGACCGAGCGGGTGCTGCTCGAGCTGCGCCTGCGCGACGGGCTCCCGCTCGACGTGCTCGATGCCGCGGGCGCCGCTGCGGTGCCAGGGCTGGTGGGCGACGGACTGCTGGAACCGGGCCCGCTGGAGGACAGCGAGCGGCTGGTGCTCACGACACGCGGACGCCTGTTGGCTGACGCGGTGTTACACCAATTGCTTCCGTGACCGCACAATAGAGAGGCGCCCTCGCCGGGGCGCGTCGTCGGAGGGATCCCGCATGACTCTCGCCATTGCTGTCCTGGCGCTGATCGTTGCTGTCGTGCTGGCCGTGATCTGCGGTCTGCTGCTGTGGCAGCTGCGCACGCTCAAGCTGCGCGCCGAGGCCCTTGCCGACGAGGTGTCCCTCCTCGAGCCCGCTCCGCCGATGGCACCCGATCTCGAGGCCACGCTGGGCGCGGGCAACCGCCGCCTGCTGGTGGTGGAGGTCCTGAACCCGCTCGACGTCGCCTTGTCGCGCAACAAGGCCGCGGGCGTGCTGGCCGCGATGGCCCCTGAGCGCCTCCGCAAGATCGTGCTGGAGCAGGCCTCCCGCGAGATGGTGGCGGAGATGGCCGACCAGGGCCTCGAGGTCGAAGTGCGTGTCCATGCTGCTCGCTAGTGCCGTCGGTGCACTGGTCGTGGTCGGCCTGCTGACCGCCGTCGCCGTGCGCCTCTTCTTCGCCACTGATCGCGCCCTGGTCACTGCGGAACGAGCTGTGCGACGCCAACAGGCATGGTCCAACGAACGCACGATCTTCCTGACGATGCGTGCGCGGATCGCCGACGGAGTCCAGACAGGCACGGACGCCGTGGCCATGGGCAGCTCGATCACCCGGGTGAGCCACCGCGCGATCGCGGCGATCCCGTTCGGGATCCTGCGTGCCATCCCGGCCACCCGCGAGCGCAGCCGACGGATCCAGGCCGTCCACGACGAGCGTGCCGCCCGGGTCTACGAGTCCATCGAGACGATGAGCAGCCGGATCGCCGACGGCGTTCGTCGTCGTCTGATCGGCGAGGCCGATGCGATCGGTGAGCTGGAGTCCTTCGAGCAGACGCAGGTGCTCGAGGTCGAGTGGGAGATCACCGACGAGGGCGGCCCAGACTGAGCGGCGCAGACTGAGTGGCGCAGCCTGGCCGATCCGGTCACGAGCGTCGCCCGTCGCCCCTAGGCTCCTCGCATGACCGAGACGCCCCAGACTCCCGAGGGCCACGAGCCGACCCAGCCGCTGCCCCCGCTGCCCCCGCCGCCCGCATACGGGCAGCCGCCCGTCCCGCCGCAGGGTCCCTATGGCTACCAGGCTCCGGCCTATGGCGCGCCGGGCTTCAACCCTGCCGCGCCGTACGGCGTCCACCCGCTCACCGGTGTGCCGTACTCCGACAAGTCCAAGCTGGTCGCCGGTCTGCTGCAGATTCTGATCCCGCTCGGCATCGGTCGCATGTACATGGGCCAGACCGGCCTCGGCGTCGCGCAGCTTCTCGTCACGATCTTCACCTGCGGCATCGGCGGCCTGTGGCCGTTCATCGATGGCATCGTGATCCTCGCGGGCGACTCCAAGGACCAGTTCGGGCGCCCTTTGCGCAGCTGACCTACGGCGCGGTCACGAAGTCGATGAGCTCCTCGACCCGGCCCAGCAGCTCAGGCTCGAGGTCGTTGAAGTCCCGCACGCCACCGAGGATGTGCTTCCAGGCGCGGGCGATGTCGGCCTGGTCGCGGTGCGGCCAGCCCCAGGCCTGGCAGACACCCTTCTTCCACTCCAGGTGGCGGGGGACGGTCGGCCATGCGGTCTTGCCGAATCGCGACGGCTTCACCGCAGCCCACACGTCGATGTAGGGGTGGCCGACGATCAGGACGTGCTTGCCGACCTCGGACTTCATCACGGCCTGCGCGATCTTCGACTCCTTGGAGCCGGGCACCAGGTGGTCGACGAGTACGCCGACACGGCGAGTCGGCCCAGGGCCGAAGTCGCGCAGGTGCTCCGACAGGTCGTCGATGCCGTCGAGGTACTCCACGACGACACCCTCGATCCGCAGGTCGTCGCCCCACACCTTCTCGACGAGCTCGGCGTCGTGGCGGCCCTCGACGAAGATCCGCGAAGCACGGGCGACGCGGGCCTTGGTGCCTCCGACGGCGATCGAGCCGGAAGCGGTGCGGGTGGGGGCAGCGGGCGCGCGGAGCTGCACCGGGGGACCGAGGATCACCGGACGGCCCTCGAGCAGGAAACCCGGGCCCATCGGGAAGGTGCGGCGCTTCTTGCGGCGGTCCTCGAGGGTGACCGTGCGCAGGTCGCGGTCGATCGCGACGACTTCGCCACACCAGTCCGTCGTGACCTCTTCGACCACGAATCCGAGCTCGGTCTCGATCTCGACGGCGCGGCCGTTCTTCGGCTTGCGCCAGTCGTTGTTCAGGACGTCGGTGCCATAGCGGTCAAAGCTCACCCGGACACGCTAGGCGCGCGCTCCGACGCGGCCGTGGAGCCGCGCCGGAGTGCGCCCGCAGATCGGCATGCACCCCCGTGGCAACCGTCACCCTCTATGACGCGCCGGGGGCCGGTTCGGTTGCGTCCCGGGTACCATTGGCACTCGATCCGAGTGAGTGCCAGACGACCATGTGAGCCAGAGGAGGCGACGAGATGATCGAAGATCGCAAGCTCGCCGTGCTCCGGGCGATCGTCGAGGACTACGTGTCGACCGAGGAGCCCGTCGGTTCCAAGGCCCTCGTCGAGCGCCACTCGCTGGGTGTCTCGCCCGCCACGGTGCGCAACGACATGGCCGCGCTGGAGGAGGAGGGGTTCATCACCCAGCCCCACACCAGCGCCGGCCGTGTGCCGACGGACAAGGGCTACCGGCTCTTCGTCGACCGGCTGAGCACGGTGAAGCCGATGAGCGCTGCCGAGAAGCGTGCGATCTCGACCTTCCTCGATGGTTCGGTCGACCTGGACGACATGGTGCAGCGCAGTGTCCGGCTGCTGGCCCAGCTGACCCGCCAGGTTGCAGTCGTTCAGTACCCGACACTCAGCGCCAGCACGGTGCGGCACGTCGAGGTGGTGGCGCTCGCGCCGACGCGCCTGCTGCTCGTGCTGATCCTGTCGACCGGGCGTGTCGAGCAGCGCATCGTCGAGCTCGCCGCCCCGCTCACCGATGACGCCCTCGCTGACCTGCGGATCCGGTTGATCCGGGCAGCCGTGGGGGAGCGCATCGCCGACGCCGCGACCGCCCTCGGTGGCGTCCCCGAGCAGACGGCACCGGAGGCCCGGCCGGCGGTCGAGGCCGCTGTGCAGACCCTCACCGAGGCGATGTCGGACCACCGTTCCGATGAGCGCATCGCTGTCGGCGGCACCGCCAACCTGGCCCGCTTCGGTGACTCCTTCGAGACGTCGGTCCGGCCGATGCTGGAAGCGATCGAGGAACACGTCGTCCTCCTCAAGCTGCTCGGTGAGGCGTCGACCAGTGGTGCGGTGACCGTGCGCATCGGCCACGAGGGCCCCTACCAGGAGCTCGCCGCGACGAGCGTTGTCGCGACCGGCTACGGCCCGCAGGACCAGGCGCTGGCGACGCTCGGCATCGTCGGCCCCACCCGCATGGACTACCCGGGGACCATGGCATCGGTGCGCGCTGTCGCGCGCTACGTGTCCAGGATCCTCGACGAGCAGTGACGCAGATAGGAACACAGTGAGTCAGGACTTCTACGAGCTCCTCGGTGTCGCGCGCGACGCCGACGCCGACACCATCAAGAAGGCATACCGCCGCCTTGCCCGCCAGCTGCACCCGGACGTCAACCCTGACCCGGACACGCAGGAGCGGTTCAAGGAGGTGTCGCACGCCTACGAGGTGCTCAGCGACCCGCAGAAGCGCGCGGCGTACGACCGTGGTGGCGACCCGTTCGGCGGTGGCTTCGGCCAGGGCCAGGGGTTCTCGTTCACCGACATCATGGACGCCTTCTTCGGCGGCGGCGGAGGTGCGCAGGCCGGTGGCGGCATGGGTGGTCGCGGTCCCAAGCCGCGCGTACGCCGTGGCCAGGACGCCCTGATCCGCCTCGAGATCGAGCTCGCCGAGGCGGCCTTCGGTGTCACCCGCGAGCTCAAGGTCGACACCGCTGTCCGTTGCACCGCGTGCCACGGCGAGGGTGCGGCTCCGGGCTCCAAGCCGATCGGCTGCGAGACCTGTCGTGGCGCGGGCGAGGTCGCCCACGTGCAGCGCTCGTTCCTCGGCGAGATCCGCACGCTGCGCCCCTGCGCGGCCTGCCGCGGATTCGGCACGATCATCCCCGACCCGTGTCGCGAGTGCTCCGGCGACGGACGCGTCCGCTCGCGTCGTTCGCTGACCGTGAAGATCCCCGCGGGCGTCGACAACGGCACCCGGGTCCAGCTGTCCGAGCAGGGCGAGGTCGGCCCCGGTGGCGGCCCCGCCGGTGACCTGTACGTCGAGATCCATGTCGCCCAGCACGCCACGTTCACGCGCCACGGTTCCGACCTGCACGCGACGGTCTCGGTGCCGATGACGGCTGCCGCCCTCGGCACCACGCTGACGCTGCCGACGCTCGAGTCCGACCTCGAGCTCGACGGGGACACCGCTGCGATGCAGCCGGGGATGCAGGACACCTTCGACCTCGACGTGCGCCCCGGGACGCAGTCCGGCACCAACGTGACGCTGCGTGGACTCGGTGTTCCCGGGTTGCGCAACCCGGCGCGTGGTGACCTCGTCGTCACGATCCTGGTGGACACCCCGAGCAAGCTCGACCCGCGCCAGGAGGAGCTGCTCCGCGAGCTGGCCGCCCTGCGTGGTGAGGAGTCGCCGGACAGCACCCTGCGGCCTGCCCACAAGTCGGTGTTCAACCGGCTCCGCGACGCGTTCACGACACACTGATCGCTGGCCCTGAGCGATGTCGCTTCCCGTCCACCTCGTGCCTTCGCTGGCCGGCGTTGCCGTCGGTGATGTCGTCGAGGTGACGGGCGACGAGGCCCATCACGCAGTGGCGGTGCGCCGCCTGGCGGTCGGCGAGTCCGTCGTCCTGACGGATGGCTCGGGCCTCTCGGTGACCGGAGCGGTCGCCGAGACTGGCAAGCGGGTCTTCACGGTGGCTGTTTCGGTGGTGCGCGAGGAGGAGCCCGCGTCGCCGCGGATCACCGTCGTGCAGGCCCTGCCGAAGGGCGAGCGCGGCGAGCTCGCGGTCGAGGTGCTCACCGAGATCGGCGTCGCGACGATCGTGCCGTGGGCGGCGTCCCGGTCCGTCGCCGTCTGGCGCGGCGAGCGCGCGATCAAGTCCCATGCGAAGTGGGTCGCCACCGCACGTGAGGCCGCCAAGCAGGCACGACGGTCGTGGTTTCCTGTCGTTGAGCCGATGGCGTCGACTGCTGACGTCGTCTCACTGGTTGCGGCTGCTGACCTGGCTGTCGTGCTGCACGAGGAGGGGCCTGCGTCCTTCGCGTCCTTGTCGATCCCGCCGGCTGGTTCGATCGTGGTCGTCGTCGGGCCCGAGGGCGGGCTCTCGCCTGAGGAGCTTGCCGCGTTCGCTGAAGCTGGCGTGCAGGGCGTGAAGCTCGGTGCCGAGGTGCTGCGCACGTCGACGGCCGGTGTCGCCGCGGTGGCTGCCCTGCTCGCGCGCACCCCGCGCTGGGCCTGACTCCGTCGACACGGCGGAACATCGGCGTCGACACGGCGCAACATCGGCGTCGACACGGCGCTACCTTGACGTTGTGTACGTCCCGCCCTTCAACCGCATGCCTGACGCTGAGCTCCGCTCGCTCGTGGCGTCAGTGGGATCCGCGGAGCTGATCACCGTAGGCAGCGACGGATTTCCGCAAGCCTCGCGCCTTCCGGTGATCTGGTCCGGCGAGCGCCTGATCTTCCACCTGGCGATCGCCAATCCACACTGGCGATCCATCGTCGACGGCGCCCCGGCCCTCGCGATCGTCACCGGCCCCGAGGCCTACATCTCGCCGAGCTGGTACGCCGCGAAGGCCGAGCACGGCCGCGTCGTACCGACCTGGAACTACGACGCGATCCACTTCACCGGCCGGGTGACCGTGCGCCGTGAGCCGGAGTGGTTGCTGGCCGCGGTGACCGAGCTGACCGACCTCCACGAAGGTGTGCGCGAAGAGCCGTGGGCCGTCAGCGACGCACCCGAGACCTACGTAGCGCAGATGCTCAAGGCGATCGTCGGGATCGACTTCGAGATCACCGGCATCGAGGCGAAGGCCAAGCGGAGCCAGAACCGTTCGGACCACGACCGCGCAGGCGTGGTCGCCGGGCTGCGAGCAGAGCCCAGCCGTGGCAACGCCACGATGGCGGATCAGATGGAGTCTGACCTCAACCCGTGAGCCCGGCGGCGCCGGCTCGCTTGCGCAGGGCGAGACCGATCAGGCCGGTCGCGGGCAGGGCGACGATGAGTACGACGAAGAGCAGCGTGGCGATGCCCGCTGACCAGTCGACATCTCCATGCCGCCACATGACCGCGAGGACTGCGAGGAGCCCGATGGCGGTGACGCCGATCAGGCCGGGGCTGGCGCGGTCGAGGTCATCCTCGGCGAGCGCGCCGAGCATCGTCGCCCCGATCGCCAGCGCCCAGACGCCGAGGGCCCGTGCGTCGAGCACCGACACCTCGAACGGCAGCTGCGGACCCCAGAACGACGGCTCGACGAGCAGGCCCAGCCCGAGACCGAGGTACGCCGCGCCCAGCAGCGCGACCAAGGGCACCGACCAGCGCGGGATGGGCGCCGTCCGGTCGAGCGGGAACGACGGCTCGCGCAGCTGTGCCACCAGCCCCACCAGCAGGACACCCGACAGCGCGACCGTGAAGGCCAGCCATGCCAGGGCCATGAAGACCGCGACGATGCCTCCGGTGAACGTCAGCTGGTCACGGTGGGCGACGGTCACCGCCGCCAGGCCCACGACGAGCAGGATCGCCGGCAGGAAGCCGATCCGCGCCTGCTCCCACGACGGCTTGAGCGAGGCGCTGGCCAGCAGCGGCACGGCGCCGAGCAGGCACGCCCCGAACAGCGCAGCGCCCAGCGGACTCGCAAAGCCCCAGGCGAACACGTGCTCGCTGACCCCGCTCCCCGCGAAGGTGGCCAGCCCGGCGACTCCCGCCAGGAAGCCCATCGCGATCATGCTCCACGCCACGATCGCGGCAACATCGCGTCCTACGAAATCATGCTGCTTCACATCTGTGCTCATGGTTTCCCTCCCCAGGGTCCCGCGGCAGACGCTGGTCGCCCTCCGCGACCAGCGCTCGGATTGTTGCAGGTACCGACCGAAATCAGGAGGTCTCGGGCAACCTGAGGGGGCTCAACATGTGTTGAGGTCAGCGAAAGCTCATCGGAAGAGAAGGTCGGCCACCCGGGCGAGCTCGTCATCGAGTTCGCGCTGCTCGGTCACGCTGAGCGTCCGGAACAACTCGACGACCACCGGCCGCCCGTCCTCGACGCGCCACAGTCCTTCGAGCATCCCGTCGAGGAAGACCGTGTTGGCCATGCCGCCGTTGGTGCCCATCCAGCTCTTGCGCTTGACCGGATCAGTCACTCGGTCGCGGGCGGCGTGGGAGAGCCACACGTTGTCGTAGGTGCCGAGCAACCGGACCGGTGCGGGTGTCTCTCCGGCAGTGATCACGCCGTCCGCGACGTCGTACAGCGCCTTGCCGTCAGGGCCGGTGTGTTGCACGAGGTCGGGCATCGAGGCCACGACGGAGGCCATGCCCGTGAGCCCGGACCAGGCTCCGATATCGGCTGTCGAAGCCGGACCGAAGGCCCGCAGATAGCGCCGCACGATCGCGGCCGGATCGGGGGAGAGGAGCGGTCGCTCGAGCCAACGGTCCACACGTTGCAGGACAACGCCGCCCGACTGCTTCCACGCACCGCGCGGAGGCAGCTGCGCGAGCGGTTGGGTGACGCGGGCGAGGTGCGCCAGAGCGTTGGGAGGTGCGTCGGGGAACGAGGCCGCGAGCACCTCGCCGAGCTGCTTCATCGGCAGCGGTCCGTCCGCCAGCGCCTTGTCGAGGGCCTGAGTGAACTCCTCGCCCTCGATGTGCATTGCGGGCCGGACGGTCTGGCTGGCCTTGCGCTCGCGCTCCTGGCACGGCTGGGTCCACTGCCTGAGGGTCAACGCGTCGTCCGCGGTGAGCAGGTGGATCGTGCCGCGGAGGGTGACCAGCCGGGCGAGGGACTTGTCCTCCAGGCCGCGCGTCACGGCGTACGGGTCGAAGTCCTCGAGTCGGGCTGCGAGCGAGAGGAACGGCGGGAGGTTCTCCTGCGCCTGGAGCCCGACGAGGTGCTCGACCATGTCGTGCGTGGGCGAGGTGGTCCGCGCCACGAGGTGCTGGCGCGCGAGCAGGGTGCGGTTGAGGTCGCGGGTGGTCAGCTGCACGAGGTCAGCCTGCCACCCGGCACCGACACAGAGGGCAACCACTTCTCAGCGCAACTGCCACAGGCACGCCGTTCCCGCGGCGTGTAGCGGTGACCTGAGCTGGCAGGTGGCCCTAGTCGACCCTTTCCCAGGGGACCGGACGGAACTCCTCCGGGTACACGCGGCGGATGCGCTCCTCGCGCGCCCGCTGCTCCTCGATCCGTTCCTCCAGCGCTGGTTGGCGCGGTGATCGCCGGCTTTTCGTCGAGCGGGGCTCCTTCATAAGGAGGCACAGGAACAGCAACAGCGCCGGGAAATGGGCGGGCTCCCAGTCCAGCCCGATCCAGGCGCTCGTGAGAACGACAAAGCCGGTGCCGAGCACGGCTGCGAATCGCCAGTCGGGGGCAGGAAATGCACGCCCGAGCAACTGGATCAGCGCCCAGGTGATCAACAATCCGGAGAGTGTCGCGACGGCTCCGTCAGCTCGCGGCGCGCCCAGCCACACAACACCAATTCCGACCAGCCCGAGTAGAGCAATCCCCATGAGGATGGCCACGGCGTGGTGTGCGCACCACGACCCGACGGCACGACGGGCGGCGCGGGCGCTCGGGAGCAGCGAGGACATGGCTCGATCGTAGGCGGTCCGCCGAGGGCGGGTGCCTCCATCGGAGGCGACACCAATTCAACGCAGAACCCCGCGACTCGCTGGAGGTGCACAGCGTGTCGCGGGGTTCTGGGCCGAACCTGTGTCGCGAGCCTCAGATCAGCGGATCACTTGATCGTGATGACCTTCGTGTCGCTGAAGGCGCCCGGACCCTCGGTGCCGCCGCTCGGGTCGTCAGTCATGGCGTGCAGCGTGTACTTGCCGGGTGCCACATCCGAGATGTCGAACGAGCCGGAGAACGGGAAGAGCTTCTCGCCCATCCAGCCCTCCGCCGTGAGCGGCTTCTGGAACGCGATCGCCGTGCCCTCATAGCGCTGCAACCGGATGACCACGTTGGCCTCGAAGGAGTTCGCAACGCCGGACACCGCCAGCGAATCGCCGGTGATCTCGTCGCCCTCGGCAGGCGAGGTCAGGTTCACGTGCGACAGCGTTTCCAGGACCGGCCCGGCCGCAAGCGGCTCGGAGGCGGGCTGGCCGAGGACCTGGTCGGAGTGCTTCTCGTCGAGCAGGAACTGGACCGGCACACGACCCTTTCCGAAGGCAGCCTGGACGCTGTAGATGACCTGCTCGATGGCCAGTTGAGCCTCTTCAGCGGTCATCGACGACGGGCGGTCGTGCAGGGTTGCGCCGCCGCCGGGTGCGACCAGGTTGACGATCAGCTGGTCGCCCGCGTCGGAGACGTCGGCCTCGGTGCCCTCGGGCCACAGGCTGCGGTAGTCGGGGTCGAGCGGCGTGTGCGAGACAGCAGCCTTCGCGGCCGAGTCGGCTCCCGTGACGTCGCCCTCGCTGCCGCCTGAGACGCCGGGCAACGAGTGGAACTCGCGGTAGAGGCGCAGGCCGGACGGGGTCTCGCCGGCGTAGTAGACAGGTACGGCGCGCTTCGGGCCGGCGGTGCTGTCGGGGGTCTTGCTGGGCGACGCGGAGTCCGACGGGGACGGAGATCCGGAGTCGGTCGGGTCCACCGATGCGGTCGGAGTGCCGACGGGACCCGGGTTGGGGTCGTCGTTGCCGAGGTTGCTGGAGGCGAACCACACCCCGCCGATCACGGTGGCGGTGGCTACGGCGCCGCCGAGGCCGCCGAGAAGCCAGGTACGGGCGACAGACATGGTGCTCTCCTTGGAGGGGTGGGACGTGCGGGAACGGATGGCGTCGAGGCCGTGCTGGGGCACGATGGCGTCGACGGTGTCGTGGAGGAGCTTCGCGAGCTGCTCGTCGGGCTGAGAGCCCGGACGGGGGCTGTTCTGGCCGGTCATCGGAGGTCCTCCAGCTGCTCGGCCAGGCGCTCGCGGAGGGCTGCTGACCCTCGTGACGCATGGCTCTTCACGGCGCCGGTGCTGATGCCCAGCGTCTCGGCGATGTCGGCCTCGGAGAGGTCGAGGTAGTAGCGCAGCGCGATCACCTCGCGCTGTCGGCGGGGGAGTCCACGCAGGGCTGCGAACACCGCGTCGCGCCGGGCCTCGGCCTCGACACCGGCTCCCGCGTCGGGTCCGACATCCGGCAGGCGCTGGGACGCGACGTACCGGTCGACCACCTTGCGGTGCCGCAGGGCGGAGCGGGAGCGGTTGACGACCGTCTGCCGGAGGTACGCCGCGGCGGCCTCGGGGGCGCGCAGCCGCGACCAGCGACCGTGGAGCGCGACGAACGCGTCCTGCACGATCTCCTCGGCCAGGCCCTGGTCGTGCACGAGAAGGATCGAGAGCCGCACCAGCCGTCGCCAGTGAGCGGCGTACAGCTGCCCGACCGCCTCATCGGCGGTCAGCGCGGGTTCAAGGGCCACAGTGGTCACGCTAGTTGCACGCGCGGCCGTCACCGGAGGTTTACACGCCCCTGAGGATCATTCGTTTGGGCCGCCTACTGCCCGGTAGGGGTCGACACGGGTAGGGGGCGGGTCCCTAGGCTGAGCGCATGAGCGCACCGGAGCCCGACAAGGACTGCATCTTCTGCAAGATCGCGGTTGGCGAGATCCCGGCCGAGATCGTGCACGCGACCGAGCTGTCGGTCGCGTTCCGCGACGTGAACCCGCAGGCGCCGGTCCACGTGCTCGTGGTGCCACGCGACCACTACGAGAACGCCGCCGAGGTCGCCCACTGGGCGCCTGCTGCCGCCTCCGACATGATCGCCACTGCCCGCGACATCGCGGAGAAGGAAGGCCTCGACGACGGCTACCGCATGGTCTTCAACACCGGACCCGCTGCGGGACAGACCGTCTTCCACGCACACCTGCACCTGCTGGGTGGCCGGTCGCTGGAGTGGCCTCCGGGCTGAGCCCGGGCCCCGCGGTGGAGAACGCGGGCGCGCAGGTCGGTGTGGGTGATCTAGCATTGACTTCACCCATGACAGAGAACCCGCGCGACCCCTCCAGCAGCCAGTCCGGCGCCCGCCCCACCCGGCACACCGTGGTCGTGCCGCCGAGCATCGACATGGTCAAGGTGCTGGGGACCGGCGACGAGTTCCTCGGCATCCTCGAGGGCGAGTTCGACGCCGAGATCCACGTGCGCGGCAACCAGATCACGCTGCATGGTGTTCCGGACGAACTCGCGCTGGTCGAGCGGCTCATCGATGAGCTGATCGCGATCATCCAGACCGGTCAGGACGTCGCGAACGAGACCGTCGAGGGCATCATCACGATGCTTCGCGACGAGGCCGGGTCCGGTGCCGGCCAGGCGGCTGGCGAGAAGCCGGCCGACGTGCTCGGCCTCAACATCCTGAGCAACCGCGGCCGCACGATTCGCCCGAAGACGCTCAACCAGAAGCGCTACGTCGACGCGATCGACAACAACACGATCACCTTCGGCATCGGCCCCGCGGGCACCGGCAAGACCTACCTCGCCATGGCCAAGGCCGTGCAGGCGCTCCAGCGCAAGGAGGTCACCCGGATCATCCTGTCGCGCCCGGCCGTCGAGGCGGGGGAGCGCCTCGGCTTCCTGCCCGGCACGCTGACCGAGAAGATCGACCCCTACCTGCGCCCGTTGTACGACGCGCTGCACGACATGATGGACCCGGAGATCATCCCGAAGCTGATGGCCGCCGGCACCATCGAGGTCGCGCCGCTCGCCTATCTCCGTGGCCGGAGCCTCAACGACTCCTTCATCATTCTCGACGAGGCGCAGAACACCACGCCCGAGCAGATGAAGATGTTCCTCACCCGCCTCGGTTTCGGCTCCAAGATCGTCGTCACCGGCGACATCACCCAGACCGACCTGCCCGGCGGCGTGAAGTCCGGCCTGCGCGTCGTCGAGGGCATCCTCGACGGCATCAAGGACATCTCGTTCAACCGGCTCACTGCCCACGACGTCGTCCGTCACAAGCTGGTCGGCCACATCGTCGCGGCGTACGACGACTTCGACGCGGCCGCGGAAGCCGCCGCCGAACTGAAGAATGGAGCAAAGCGTTGACCATCGAGGTGCTCAACGAGTCGGGCCTGCCGCTGGACGTGGTGGCCACCTCGTCGCTGGCGCGGTTCGTCATGGACCAGATGCGGGTGCACCCGCTCGCCGAGCTCTGCATCAAGGCGGTCGACGAGCCGACCATCGCGCTTCTCAACGAGAAGTGGATGGAGAAGAAGGGCCCGACCGACGTGCTCGCCTTCCCGATGGACGAGCTGCGGCCCGGGCTGGTCAACGAGGAGCCCGAGGAGGGCGTGCTCGGTGACCTTGTGCTCTGCCCCGCGGTCGCCGACCGCCAGGCAGCCGAGCGCCGTGCCGCGGGCGAGGAGGGCTACTCCACCGAGGCGGAGCTGCAGCTGCTCACGGTCCACGGCATCCTGCACCTGCTCGGCTACGACCATGCCGAGCCGGAGGAGCACCGCGTCATGTTCGCGCTCCAGGACCAGCTGCTCGCTGCCTTTCGTGCCGGCGTGAGCTCCTGATGGAGCCCGCGAGTTTCTGGCTGCTCATCTCAGCCGTCGCCCTGGTGGTCGCGGCTGGCGCCCTGTCGGCTGCCGACGCCGCGCTGGCGTCGTTCTCTCGCGCACGCGCTGACGAGATCGCGGCCGAGCACCGCACCGGTTCGGGCCAGCTGCTGCAGATCCTCGAGGACCCGCCACGGTTCCTCAACACCGTCCTCTTCCTGCGGATCGCCTGCGAGGTCGCGGCCACGGTCCTGGTCGCGCACCTCGCCATCGACTGGATCAGCGGATGGTGGCAGGCGCTGCTGGCCGCCGCAGCCGTGATGATCCTCGTCTCCTACGTGATGATCGGCGTGGCCCCGCGCACGATCGGGCGCCAGCACTCGGCCGCTGTTGCGCTGCTGTCGGCCGCGCCGCTGCTCGTCGTGACGCGCGTGCTCGGCCCGCTGCCGAAGCTGCTGATCCTCCTGGGCAACGCGATCACTCCGGGTCGCGGGTTCCGCGAGGGGCCGTTCTCCTCCGAGACGGAGCTCCGCGAGCTGGTCGACCTCGCCGAGGCCTCGAGCGTCATCGAGGAGGGCGAGCGCCGGATGATCCACTCGGTCTTCGAGCTCGGCGACACCACGGCCCGCGAGGTGATGGTCCCGCGCAACGACGTGGTCTTCATCGAGCGCCACAAGAACCTTCGCCAGACCATGTCGCTCTTCCTGCGCAGCGGCTACTCGCGACTCCCCGTCGTCGGCGAGAACCTCGACGACGTGCTCGGCCTGGCCTATCTCAAGGACGTCTCGCGTCGGGTCTTCGAGGACGCCGACTCCGAGACCACCCAGCGCATCGACACGCTGCTGCGGCCGGCCCACTACGTGCCGGACAGCAAGCCCGCCGACGACCTGCTGACCGAGATGCAGGCCCGCCGCCAGCACATCGCGATCGTCGTCGACGAGTACGGCGGCACCGCGGGCATCGTCACCATCGAGGACGTGCTCGAGGAGATCGTCGGCGAGATCGCCGATGAGTACGACGCGGCCGGGGGCGACGTCGAGCGCCTCGAGGACGGCTCCGTGCGAGTGCCCTCGCGCTTCCCGTTGGGGGACCTCGACGAGCTCTTCGAGGGCGTCGACCTCGAGGACGACGAGGTGGACTCGGTCGGTGGCCTGCTCGCCAAGCTGCTCGGCGTCGTACCCATCGCCGGGTCCTCGGTCGTGGCCGACGGGCTGCGCTTCGAGGCCGAGGCCGCGACGGGGCGCCGCAAGCGGATCGGCACGGTCGTGATCAGCCGCCTGGGGGAGCTGGAAGCCGACGAGCCGGAGCCCGCCGAGCTGTGACTAGGCTTGGCGCCATGGCTGACCCGATCACCCCGGAACCGAAGGCCCGAGCCCTGAGCGCGGAGGACAACAAGCTCGTCGTGCTCGCCCGCGCGACGCGCGCCCGCACGCGTGCCGCCGAGGGCGCAGCCGTCCGCGACACCGACGGGCGGACCTATGCCGCGGCGACCGTCGACCTGCCGTCGCTGCAGCTGTCGGCTGTCCAGGTCTGCATCGGCATGGCCGTCGCCTCCGGCTCGGCCGGTCTGGAAGCGGTGGTGGTCCTGGGCGACGCCGAAGCACTGACCGAACCCGATGCTGCCGCGATCAGCGACTTCGCCGGCGACGACGTCGTCGTGCACCTCGCCGACCCGGCCGGCAAGCTCCGCGCCTGAGCCCAACTGGGCAGTGACGCTCCCCGGAGCCGCGGCGTAACGTCGAAGACGTGAGCGCTCCGGTTGGCTGGGACCGGCACCGGGACGGGGTCGCGCGACTGCTCAGGTCATACGCGGCAATTCCGCCCGATGCGCCGGTTCGCCTGCGCAAGCGCACCTCGAACCTGTTCCGTGCTCGTGACGCAACCCGAGCACCCGGGCTGGACGTCTCCGGTCTGGGTGGCGTCATCGAGGTGGATCAGATCGGTGGCGTCGCCGAGGTCCAGGGCATGTGCACCTACGAGCACCTGGTCTCGGCGACGCTGGCCGAAGGATTCGTTCCGCTCGTGGTTCCCCAGCTGCGGACCATCACGCTCGGTGGCGCGGTGACCGGCCTCGGCATCGAGGCGACCAGCTTCCGCAACGGACTCCCGCACGAGAGCGTGCTCGAGATGGACGTGCTGACCGGCGCCGGCGAGGTCCTGACGACGCGTCCGGGCGACGAGCTCTTCGATGCGTTCCCCAACTCCTACGGCTCACTCGGCTACGCGACACGGCTGCGCATCGAGCTCGAGCCGGCGCCCCGCTACGCCGCCCTGCGTCACCTCCGCTTCGATGATCTCGAGCTGCTCACCAAGACGGTGCACGAGATCGTCGAGACGGCGAGCTGGGACGCCGAGCCGGTGCACGGACTCGACGGGGTGGTGTTCAGCCCGCACGAGGCGGTCCTGACGCTGGCCCGTTGGGCTGACGATCCTCAAGGCGTGGAGCCGTCCGACTACACGGGGAAGTCGGTCTTCTACCGCTCGCTGCAGGAGCGCGACACCGATCTGCTGACCATGCACGACTACCTCTGGCGCTGGGACACCGACTGGTTCTGGTGCAGCCGGGCGTTCGGCGCACAGAACCCGGTCGCCCGGGCGGTCTGGCCGCGGCGACTGCGCCGGTCGGACGTCTACCACCGGATGATGGCGCTGGACCGCAGGTTCGGCATCGCAGCGCGCCTCGACGCCCGTGCGGGCCGCCCGGAAGCCGAGCGGGTGGTGCAGGACGTCGAGGTGCCCCTCGAGCGGCTGGCCGAGTTCCTGTTCTGGTTCGACGCTGAGGTCGGCATGCGACCGGTGTGGCTCTGCCCGCTGCGACTCCGCCGCGCGGAGGGCCCCGGTGGGGACGACACCAGAGCCGGGCGTCCCTGGCCGACGTACCCGCTCGAGCCGCACACCACCTATGTGAACGTCGGGTTCTGGGGCGCCGTCGCCGTCGGGCCCACAGCTCCCGAGGCACCCCTGAACCGTGCCATCGAGGCCAAGGTCGCCGACCTCGACGGGCACAAGAGCCTCTACAGCGAGGCGTTCTACGACCGCGAGACGTTCGACCGGCTCTACGACGGACCGCACCTGGCCGCGGTCAAGGCCAGGCACGATCCCGATGATCGACTGACCTCCCTCTACGACAAGGCGGTGCATCGCAGATGAGCCAGACCCTGACCCGCACGATGACGATCAGCGATGCGTTCGGGTCATTGCTCCGCGAACCGCTGCGGGTGCGCTTCTCGGCGTACGACGGCAGCAGCACAGGTGATCCGGCCAGCCCCTACGGGCTGCACCTGCGCAACGAGCGCGGGCTGAGCTATCTGCTCACGGCGCCGGGCGAGCTCGGCATGATGCGTGCCTACGTCAGCGGTGACCTCCAGGTCGACGGCGTGCACCCCGGCGATCCCTACCCGGTGGTCGCGCTGCTGATGAGTCGCCTCGAGCTTCGGCGACCGGGGGTGGTTGAAGGGCTCCGGCTGCTACGCGCGCTGGGGATGAGCCACCTCCGGCCGCCGGAACCACCCGCCGTGGAGCGCGTCCCGCGCTGGCGACGCACGACGGACGGGTTGCTGCACACGCGCACCCGTGACGCCGAGGCGATCCGCCACCACTACGACGTGTCGAACGAGTTCTACGAGCAGCTGCTCGGGCCATCGATGACCTACACCTGCGCGGTCTACCCGAGCCGCAATGCCTCCCTCGAGGGGGCGCAGGACGAGAAGTACGACCTGATCGCGCGCAAGCTCGGCCTGCGCTCCGGCGACCGCCTGCTCGACGTGGGCTGCGGTTGGGGCGGCATGGTCCGTTTCGCGGCCCGTGAGTACGGCGTGCACGCGCTCGGGGTCACCCTCGCCCGGGAGCAGGCCGACTGGGCACGGCGTGCGATCGAGGAGCAGGGCCTCGGCAAGCTGGCCGAGGTGCGGCACCTCGACTACCGCGATGTGCCGGAGAGCGGCTTCGACGCGGTCAGCTCGATCGGCATGACCGAGCACATCGGCGTGCGCAACTACCCGGCGTACTTCATGTTCCTGCGCGACCGCCTGCGCCCGGGCGGCCGGCTGCTCAACCACTGCATCACCCGTCCGCACAACCGGCTGCAACCGACGGGACCGGTGATCGACCGCTACGTGTTCCCCGACGCCGAGCTGACCGGTGTTGGCCGGATCACGACCGAGGCGCAGGCCGCGGGCCTCGAGGTGCAGCACGTCGAGAACCTGCGCGAGCACTACGCGCTCACCCTCGAGGCGTGGACCAGGAACCTGGTGGAGCACTGGGAGGTCTGCGTGCAGGACGCCGGTGAGGAGATCGCGCGGGTGTGGGGCATCTACCTCGCCGGGTCGCGGATCGCGTTCGAGCGCAACGACCTGCAGCTGCACCACGTGCTCGCCTCACGCACCGACGCCCATGGCACCCCGGCCTTCCCGCTTCGTCCGAACTGGTGATCCGCCGGTAACCTTGGCCGGTGAGTACCCGAGCAGCACTGTTCCCGGCAGAGGTCATCCGCCGCGAGCAGCTGTCCGATCACTTCGTGCGGCTGGTCCTGGCCCTCGGCCCCGGAGTCGACGGCGCCTTCGCGAGCACGGGCATCCCCGACGAGTGGGTGGCGCTGACCGTCCCCGGCCAGTTCCAGACCCGCTACTACACGGTGCGCTCGTGGGACGACCTGGCACACGAGCTCACCCTCGACGTCGTCGTCCACGAGCACGGCCTGGTCACCGAGTGGGCCGCTGGCGACTGCGTCGGCGACACGGTCACGATCAGCGAGCCGAAGGGCAGCTTCGCCATGCCGGCGGAGGCGGCCTGGCTGCTGCTCGTCGGTGACCTCACCGCCCTTCCCGCGATGGCGCGGATCATCGAGTCCAACCCGGGGGTCCCGGTCACAGCGTGGGCCGAGATCCCCGACGGCCCGCTGCCCGACTACGTCGAAGCCACCGTGACCTGGGTGCCGATCCCGCACGACGTGGAGACCGCCACGGCCGCCATCGTCGAGGGCATCGAGTGGCCCGCGGGCGACGGCTACTTCTGGATGGCGGGGGAGTCCGCGCAGATGCGGGCGATCCGCAAGCACCTGATGCGCGAGGTCAAGCTGCCGACCTCGGCGTACGACGTGATGGGCTACTGGCGAGGCGGTGGCCACCAGCGCCAACCGAGAGCGATCGACCCCGGGCCGATCTGGCGCGAGGGCAAGGCCCAGGGCAAGACCGACGACGAGATCTGGGCTGCGTACGACGCGGCCCGCGACGATGCAGCACGAGAGGCCAACCCATGAGCGACCACCTGAACGAGCGGGACCGCGACTTCGACGTGACCGGGGTGGCCCCGTCGGGACCGCTGCACGGCAACAGCCCGGAGGGTTTCCGCAGCGGGTTCGTCAGCTTCGTCGGGCGTCCCAACGCCGGCAAGTCGACGCTGACCAACGCGCTCGTGGGCTCCAAGGTCGTGATCACCTCGAGCAAGCCGCAGACCACCCGCACGGTCGTGCGCGGCATCGTCCACCGCGACGACGCCCAGCTGATCCTGGTCGACACCCCCGGCCTGCACCGTCCGCGGACGCTGCTCGGCGAGCGGCTCAACGACCTCGTGAAGACCACCTGGGCCGAGGTCGACGTGGTAGCGGTCTGCTTCCCGGCCAACGAGAAGATCGGTCCCGGCGACACGTTCATCGTCAACGAGCTGGCCAAGGTCCGCAAGACGGTCAAGATCGCGATTGCGACCAAGACCGACCTCGCGACGCCCGAGCAGATCGGCGAGCACCTGCTCGCGATCGCCGAGCTGGGCCGCACCACCGGCACCGAGTGGGCCGAGATCATCCCGGTCTCCGCGGTCGGCGGCAGCCAGGTCAAGCTGCTCGAGGAGCTGCTTGTCGGGCTGCTTCCCGAGGGCCCGATGCTCTATCCCGACGGCGAGCTCTCCGATGCTCCCGAGGAGGCGATCGTCGCCGAGCTGATCCGCGAAGCGTCTCTCGAGGGCGTCCGTGACGAGCTCCCGCACTCCATCGCCGTCGTGGTCGAGGAGATGGCGCTCAAGGAGGACCGGCCGGCCGACAAGCCGCTGCTGCTGATCCACGCCAACCTCTACGTCGAGCGTGACTCCCAGAAGGGGATCATCATCGGCCACAAGGGTGCGCGGCTGCGCGAGGTCGGCATGGCCGCCCGCAAGCAGATCGAGGCGATCCTGGGCACGCCGGTCTACCTCGACCTGCACGTCAAGGTGGCCAAGGACTGGCAGCGTGACCCGCGCCAGCTGCGCAAGCTCGGCTTCTGAACGGGGCTACTTCTTCGTGGGGGACCAGCAGAACCCGTAGTGCTGGCCGGCCTTCCACTGTGCCTCGGTGGGCGGCTCGTAGCCCCAGCTGAAGCTCAGCTTGTCCTCGGCCTGGTCGCGGACCCGGTCCTCGCAACCAGCACCCGCGGCGGCTGCCTTCTTCGGGCCCGGCCAGGCACCCTTCGGGCCCGCAGCGACGTTGACGGTCGCCACGGCGCGCCAGGTGCTGCCACCCGGCTGCTTGGTCGAGCAGAGCACCTGGACGGCACCCTTGGTGCCCGGCTTGCCGGTGGCGCAGCGGCCCCATCGGGTGCGGCCGGCCTCGGAGTCGAGGACCTTGACGAGCTTGCCCGTGAGGGGAGCCAGCTTGCCTGCGGAGGCGAGCGCGATCGCATCGCAGCGGAACCAGGACTGGCCCTCGTCGGACTGCCTCAGCGTCGGCCCGAACCAGACGACCGAGAGCATGCTCAGCCGGCGCTGCTCCGTCGACCCGCCGACGTACGACGCGAAGCGGCGCGGGCACTCCGTGGCCATCTGGCGGGTGACGCGCGCCGAGTCGACCGCGAGCAGGTGGCCATTGACGACATTGCTCGGCCGGCCGACGTGGAAGGTCCGGTCGGTGTGCTCCTGGCTGCACTCCACCGGCTCGGCGGAGCTCGTCGGCTCCAGCGCATCGTCGTACGTGAGGAGGTAGCAGCCGTGGGAGGAGGGGAGCGGCGCGGCCGTGGCAGCCGGGAGCGGTGTCGTGGTGGCATTGGTGGGATCGGCTGACGGCTTCTTCGGAGTGCCACCCGAGCAGCTGGCCAGCAGGATCGCCACGAGGACGGTGACCACCGCGAGGGTCACCCCGGCGGCGCGCAGCGGGTTGAGCGCGTGCGCGCTGGTGCCTCTCCGTGTGCCTGCCATCGGTGCTCCTCTCGGTCAGTGCTCGGTGCGTGCCCAGCAGATCGACCGGCGGTTGCCGGCCTCCCACTCGGCCTCATGGAACCAGGTGAAGCCGAACTGGAAGCTGATCGGGTAGCCCAGCCACGCCTGCACCGAGCTGCGGCAGAAGTCGCGCGTCTTGATCAGCGCCGTGTGGTCGCCCGGGTAGGGATCCTTGTCCTCGCCGAGCTTGATCGTCGTGACAGCACGCCAGGTGTGCTTGTCGGAGCAGGGCACCTTCGGGCTCTGGCGCACGGTGCGCCCGTTGGCGCAGACCATCCAGTCGTCGCTCGGCTTGATCCCGCGCAGGAGTCCCTTGGTCACGGCCGGAAGCGGGAAGTAGCTCTGCGCTCCCTCGGTCAGGGCCTGCCCGCCGCCGCCGATCAGGTCGCAGCGGTACCACCGGGCGCCGTCCTCCCAGGCCTTCGTCGAGGGCCGGAACCAGGCCCAGCTGAGCACGGTGCGCATCACCATCGAGTCGTCGGCGCCGAGGTGCTTCGAGAACGCCTTGCTGCAGAGCTTGTAGCTGGCCAGCGCGACCTCGCGACCGCTGTACGACGCGTCGTCCAGCTCCTTGGGCAGCTCGCCCGCGGCGTACGTCTCGGCGGTGTGCTTCTTCGTGCACGCGACCGTCCTGGTCGCGTTGTCGGCCCTGCCGACCTGCTCCGGGGTCAGCAGCCGGCAGGCGCCGACGGCCGGGGGAGTGATCGCGTCGACCTGCGACGGATCGTCGGTGGGGTCGAGGTCCTTGCTGCAACCCGCGAGTGCGAGTGCGCCCGCGACGAGGACGCACAGCACGGCGGCAAGGCGGCGCCTTCCGGGCGCGCCCCGAGTCGAAGGCAGCATCGATCCCCGAATCGATCAGGTGGTCAGGAGTGCCGCGATGGTACCGCCCAGCTCGTACGCCGCCTCGCGGTCAGCGTCCGTCACCTCGCCCAGCACCTCGAGCACGTCGTACCCCTGCTTCCAGCCGAGGGCGCCGACGATGCTCATGACCGACCGCACCGCGCCGGTCAGGTCGTAACGGCCGTGGATGTAGAGCCCGAAGGGCCTCTTGGCCGTGGCGCCCGCCCCTTCGACCGACGTGCCGCCGGAGTCGTCGAGGGAGCCACCGACGGCGAGGAACGTCGAGTCGAAGAAGTGCTTGAGCGCCCCGCTCATGTAGCCGAAGTTGGCGGTCGTGCCGAGGAGGTACCCGTCGGCGGCGAGCACGTCATCGGCAGTGGCCTCGAGTGCGTGCTTCACCACCACGTCGACGCCTTCGATGCTGTCGTCTCCCGCACCTGCGAGCACCGCGTCGGTCAGCGACTGCAGGGAGCGGGTGGGGGAGTGATGGACGACGAGGAGCGTGGCCATGGCTCCAACGTAGTGCGCTACGCTGGACTCGTCATGATGCGCCAGTTCCTTCTTCTTCGCTGCCGCAGCGAGGCCTTTGCCCAGATCGGGCATCAGTAGTCGGCCTTCCTCGCTGCGGAGAGTCCCGCGCGCCGGCGCTCACACTCTGACTCAAGGCGAATTCCATGACGAACCTGAGCAACACCAGCAACCAGCAGAAGCCGAGCACCATGCCGTTCGGCCGCTACACCGCGTTCGAGCCCGTGACCGTTCCGGACCGCACCTGGCCCGACGCGAAGATCACCCGGGCTCCGCGGTGGCTCTCGACCGACCTGCGTGACGGCAACCAGGCCCTCATCGACCCGATGACCCCGGTGCGCAAGCTGAAGATGTTCGACCTGCTCGTGAAGATGGGCTACAAGGAGATCGAGGTCGGCTTCCCGTCGGCGTCGCAGACGGACTTCGACTTCGTCCGCGCACTGATCGAGGGCGACCGGATCCCCGACGACGTCCAGATCTCCGTGCTGACCCAGGCTCGCGAGGACCTGATCGAGCGCACGCTGCAGTCGCTGGTCGGTGCGCCGCGCGCGAGCGTCCACCTGTACAACGCGACCGCCCCGCTCTTCCGCCGCGTCGTCTTCGGAGTGACGCCGGAGGAGTGCATCGGCATCGCCACCCGCGGCACCGGCCTGGTCATGAAGTACGCCGAGTCGCTGCTCGGCGACATCGTCGGCACCGAGGACTTCGGCTACCAGTACAGCCCGGAGATCTTCACCCAGACGCCCACCGACTTCGCGCTCGAGGTCTGCGAGGCGGTCTCGGACGTCTGGCAGCCCGAGCCGGGTCGCGAGATCATCCTGAACCTGCCGGCGACCGTCGAGATGTCGACGCCCAACACCTACGCCGACCAGATCGAGTACTTCTCGCGTGGTCTGACCCGTCGTTCGGTTTCTGCCATCAGCCTGCACCCGCACAACGACCGCGGCACCGCTGTCGCGGCCACCGAGCTCGGCGTCATGGCCGGTGCCGACCGCGTCGAGGGCTGCCTGTTCGCCCACGGCGAGCGCACCGGCAACGTCTGCCTGGTCACGCTCGGCATGAACCTGTTCTCGCAGGGCATCGACCCACAGATCGACTTCTCCGACATCGACGAGGTGCGCCGCACGGTCGAGTACTGCACCGGCCTGCCGGTCCACCCGCGCCACCCCTACGCCGGCGACCTGGTCTACACAGCGTTCTCGGGCTCCCACCAGGACGCGATCAAGAAGGGTCTCGAGGACCTGGACCGGATCGCTGCCGAGCGGGGGATCCCGGTCGGCGAGGTCGGCTGGGAGGCTCCCTACCTGCCGATCGACCCCAAGGACGTCGGCCGCACCTACGAGGCGGTCATCCGCGTCAACAGCCAGTCCGGCAAGGGCGGCGTCGCCTACCTGCTGAAGGCCGAGCACAGCCTCGACCTGCCGCGCCGTGCGCAGATCGAGTTCTCGCGCGTGATCCAGTCGCGGACCGACACCCAGGGTGGCGAGGTCTCCGGTGAGGAGATCTGGAAGATCTTCTCGGCCGAGTACCTCGAGCGCGAGACGCCCTACTCCCTGCAGTCCTGGTCGTCGGTCACCGACGCCGAGGGCGGCGACACCCAGGACGTCCACCTGCTCGTCCGTGGCGAGGAGCGCACGTTCAAGGGCGAGGGCAACGGCCCGGTCGCGGCGTTCGTCGACGGCATGCGCCAGGCAGGCGCCGACATCCGCGTCCTCGACTACGCCGAGCACGCCCTGTCCTCCGGCGGTGACGCCGTTGCCGCGGCGTACGTCGAGTGCGAGATCGCCGGCGAGATCGTCTGGGGCATCGGCATCCACCACAACATCGTCACCGCGTCGCTGCGGGCTGTTGTGTGCGCTGCCAACCGCGCCCAGGCGATCACGATCCCGACCGCCTGATCTGGGTCGCCCGTCCCGGGCTCGTGGCTGTACGCCGCGGCCCGGGGCGGCATCAGTCCCAGGAGCACCGGGATTTCCGCAGAAGGCTCCCCGCCGCCGCGAGCCAGGGAGCACACTGGCGAGCATGCGCGTTCTCGCAGCGTCAACTGCGGCGGCCGGGCACTTCACACCGATGAAGCCCTGGCTCGCCCACCTCAGCGCCGCTGGCCACGACGTACTCGTCGTCGGTCCACCCGACCTTGCCGATGCAGCGGCCGCGTGGCCGTTCCGGGCCGGTGCAGCGCCGGACTCAGCGGTCGCCCACGAGGCGTGGGACCGCGCCTACGCCGATCCGGAGAATGCCGCCACCGTCGTCATGACGGAGATCTTCGCCCGCATCAACTCGGGTGCGCTCCGGCCGGCCATGGGCGCGATCATGGACGAGTTCCAGCCTGATCTGGTGCTGCGCGAGCCCTGTGAATACGCATCAGCCGTCGAGGCTGCGAAGCGGGGGATCCGTCAGGTCAGGATCGGGATCAGCCTGGCCGCCGAGGAGAAGATGATCCTCGACTACGCGGCGCCGGTGCTGGAGGAGTGGTTCCCGGGCACGACCGCGATCGTGGAGGCAACGCCGACGCTGAGCCGGTTCCCGGAGAGCATGGACCCGGCGACGTTCGAGGACACCCGGCGCTACCGGACACTCAGCCCGCCCCCACGTGCCGTCGATCCTGACTTCGTCTACGCGACGCTGGGCACGGTGGCGCCGGTCATGGAGCCGCTCCAGCCGTGGTTCCTGGTGCTTGCCGATGTCCTGAGCGGGTGGCGGGGAGAGGCTGTGCTGACCACCAGCCACCGGTTCGATCCTGCGGGACTCGAAGCCGGTGACAACGTCTCGATCCAGGCGTGGGCCGACCACGACGACGTACTCTCCCGGGCCGCGGCGATCATCCACCACGGCGGGTCGGGGACGACGCTGGATGCGTTGGCTGCTGGCTGCCCGCAGGTGATCGTGCCGCTCTTCGCCGATCAGCCGTCGAACGCTGAGGCCGTTGCCCGGGCAGGTGTGGGGGCCGCGGTCGAGACAGGTGCAGGCTTCGCGCTGCGCACGCCTCCCGCGGATGCAGTGGACCGGCTCAGCGCTGCCCTCGCGGCGGTCCTGGCCTCGGGAGTGGCAGCGACGCGGGCGCACGAGGTGGCGCAGGAGCTCGCAGCACACCCGCTGCTCGACCTCGCGCTCCTTGATGAGGTCGGCATGGCCGAAAAGTAGCGCCGTCTCGACGTCAAGGTCGCGCCGTGTCGACATCGAAGTAGCGCCGTGTCGGCGGGGTCAGCGGGCGCCGAGCTTTGCTTCGTTGCCCTTGACCAGGTCGTGCTCGCGAGCACGGACGTTGCTCCGCAGCTCGGTCGCGGACTCACGGATGGCGTCGGAGATCAGCTCGTGCACGCGGGGGTCGGCCAGCGCGCCGTCGGCGATCCGGAAGACGGTGTCGGCCACGAGCTTCACGACGTCGTCGTGGAAGGGGAGGTAGCGCAGCTTGCCCGTGGCCTGGTCGGTGCGGACCAGGTCGACGATGAGCGCGTCGAGCTCGTCACGGTTCTCCGCGATCGCGGCGGAGACGTGCTTCGTGTAGTTGCCGGTCTGGATCACGGCGATGACCTCGTCCAGCACGGCCACCGTCACGGGCTTGCGGATCACCTGGACGATCGTGTCGGCGACGCGCCCGACGACGTACGCCGTGGCGCGGTCGCCGAAGGCCCGGTCGGCCGCGCGGGCCAGCCGCATCACGATGATCACGACCCTGATCAGCCGGAACGAGCGGAACGCCGGGTCCGAGAGCGGGATCATGCCGAGGATCTCGTACCAGTACAGCGCGAGGAACCTCCAGCCCAGCCTGGAGCGCCGCCAGCGCACGACGAACTCGACGAAGAAGATGCCGCAGATGACGTAGTCGGCGACGACCACGCGGCGGGTCCACGTGTCCGAGACCTCGAAGAAGGTGATCCACACGAGCAGTCCGACCGACACGATCGCAAGCACGAGCATCAGCCAGTCGGTGAGCCGCACCGGGGGAGCGGCCGGCTTGCCAGGGGCCCGTTGGGGCCCGCTGCCGTCGGGGTCACCGATGCCCGGTCCGGAGGCAGCGCCGGGGGATCGCGTCAGGTCGGGACGTCCGGTGGGGCGGGTCGCGCTCATGCGCGGCACCCTAACCCGCACAATGGAGGTGTGCCCCTCTACCGAGCCGAGGCCGTTGTGCTGCGCACCCACAAGCTGGGTGAAGCCGACCGCATCATCACGCTGCTGACGCGTGATCACGGACGCGTCCGGGCAGTGGCCAAGGGTGTGCGGCGCACGACGTCGCGCTGGGGCTCACGGCTGGAGCCGTTCAGCTATGTCGACCTGCAGCTGGCGGAGGGTCGCAACCTCGACGTGATCACGCAGGCCGAGACGATCGCGCCCTTCGGGTCACGCCTGGGAGCGGACTACGAGCGCTATACGGCGGGGACGGCGATGCTCGAGACCGCCGAGCGCGTGGTGACCGAGGACCGCGAGCCGGCGCTGCAGCAGTTCCTGCTGCTCGTGGGTGGCCTGCGTGCGTTGACCAGCGACGACAAGCCGGCGCTGCAGGTGCTCGACTCGTTTCTGCTGCGCTCGTTGTCGGTGGCCGGCTATGCGCCGAGCTTCGACGGTTGCGCGCGGTGTGGGGTCGAGGGGCCCCATCGCTGGTTCCACCCGGCTGCCGGTGGCGTGCTCTGTCCGGCCTGCCGGCTGCCAGGTTCGGCGAACCCGTCCGCCGAGACAGTCGCCCTGCTCGGCGCGCTGCTCACGGGTGACTGGGGCGTCGTGCTGGCCAGCGAGGTGCGACACCGGCGTGAGGCCAACGGTCTCGTCGCGGCGTACCTGAGCTGGCACCTCGAGCGCGGCCTCCGCTCGCTCGCCTACATCGAGCGCTGACGCCGGTTCGCGCGACGGCTCAGGAGCCCGGCTTGCCCAGCGGGTGCTCGGAGATCTCGGGCGGCAACGCGCCCGACTCCCACCGGTCGATGGTCCCGTTGAACTTGCCCAGCAGGGCGGCGAACGTCTCGAGCTCGGTCCCGGACCAGTCGCCCAGGAGCAGGTCGAGGGCCTGGCGGCGGAAGGTGCGCACGGCAGCGATCGACTCGCGGCCGATCTTGGTGAGGCTGAGGACGGTCGCGCGACGGTCGTCCGGGTCCGGGGCCTTCTCGGCCAGACCGAGGCGCACGACGGTCTGCGCCTGCCGGGTGACGGTCGAGGGGTCCAGGTGGAACGCTCCCGCGATCGCGCCGAGCCGCTGCGGCCCCTCGTCGGCCAGCAGGCACAGGATGCCGTAGCTGGACCGCTCGAGCTCGACCTCGCCACTGGCAGTGGTCACGTGGATCGCATTGGAGCGGCGCATCAGCTTGAAGAGCTGCTGCTCGATCACGTCGTTCGTGTTCTTGGGCTGCACCATGTCCTCGTTCGCCGATTGGGGATCACCGATTGCCGGCAGGCCCCAAGTCTTGCAGGAAATGTTGCCAAACCGTTGTAAACACTGGGGCAACGCGGCGAAGCATACGACTGGACCACTGACCGGACGCGCTCGTCTCGTCCCATCTCCTAGGGTGGTCCCCGTGCAACACCGATCCCGAGCGGCCGTCCGTCGCGAACCCGCGCGCCTCCCGCAGCCCCATGTCTCCGGCGCGACGCCGCCCGCCATCCCGGCCGAGTTCGTTCCCGAGCACGTCGCGATCGTCATGGACGGCAACGGCCGATGGGCCAAGGAGCGCGGGCTGCCCCGCAACGCCGGCCACGCGCAGGGGGAGTTCGCGCTCTTCGACGTCGTCGAGGGTGCGATCGAGCTCGGCATCAAGGCCATCTCGGTCTATGCCTTCTCGACGGAGAACTGGTCGCGCTCGCCTGAGGAGGTCCGCTACCTGATGGGCTTCAACCGCGACGTCGTACGCCGTCGGCGCGACGAGATGCACGACCTCGGTGTGCGGGTGCGCTGGGCCGGCCGGGCTCCGCGGCTGTGGCGCTCGGTGCTCAAGGAGCTGGCCGTCGCCGAGGAGCTCACCCAGGGCAACGACGTCCTGACGCTGACGATGTGCATCAACTACGGCGGTCGTCCGGAGCTGGTCGACGCGACGCGTGCGATCGCCCGCGAGGTGGCTGCCGGCCGGCTCAACCCCGAGCGCATCGACGAGAAGACGATCGGGAAGCACCTCTACGTGCCCGAGTTCCCGGACGCCGACCTGGTCTGGCGCACGTCGGGGGAGCAGCGGCTCTCCAACTTCATGACCTGGCAGTCGGCGTACTCCGAGTTCGTCTTCAGCGACGTGTTGTGGCCCGACGTCGACCGGACCCACCTGTGGGCAGCCGTGGAGGAGTACGCCCGCCGCGATCGTCGCTACGGCGGAGCGGTCCCCAACCAGGTCTGAGGTCAGGCCCCGGCCGGGTTCCCTGCGGCCGCGGCCTCGGCTGCACACCGCGGGCAGGTGCCGAACAGCTCCAGCGTGTGCGCGATCTCGGAGAAGCCGTGCTCGGCCGCGATCGACTCCGTCCACTTCTCGACCGCAGGACCCTCGACCTCGACGGTCGCCCCGCAGTGCCGGCAGACCAGGTGATGGTGGTGTCGCTCGGCGAGGTGGCAGCGTCGGTAGATCGCCGACTCGCCGTCCTCGGTCCGGAGCATGTCGACCTCGCCGGACTCACTGAGCAGCTGCAGCGTCCGGTAGACGGTGGCCAGGCCAACCGCCTCGCCGCGCTCGGTCAGGAGGGCGTGGATCTCCTGGGCGCTGCGGAAGTCGTCGAAGGTCGACATCACCTCGGACACGGCGCGACGCTGGCGGGTGGGCCGAACCGTGTTGGCCGGTCCGGGAGCTGCGTCGTGCCGGTGGCCGTGCGAGTGCTCAGTGCTCGTCATAGTGCTCTCCGTGCGCTGCGTGGCGGTGGCCGTTGTGGACGTAGTCGACGTGATCGCCGTGGGGGATGGCCGGGTGGCCGCAGTCGTCGCCGTGCTGGTGCGGGTGCTCGTCACTGATCTCGTGGCCGAGGGGTGCCAGCGGCGCGAACGGCTCGCGCAGGCGCTGACGACGCCGGAGCAGCGAGCCGGTGGGCCAGGCCAGGACGAAGCAGCCCAGCGCCACGAGCACGATCGACGGGCCGGATTGCACGGTGACGGTCGAGGACACGTACGCCGAGATGATCAGGCCGGCGAGCGCGGCGAACACGCCGAGTCCCATGGCCGCCGCGAGCGTGGTGCGGAACGACCGCGTGACCTGCTGGGCGGTGGCGACCGGCACGACCATCAGGGCCGAGACGAGCAGGAGACCCACCGTGCGCATCGCGACCGTGACAGTCACGGCTGCGAGCACGGCGACGAGCAGGTTGTAGAAGCGCACGCGGAGACCCGCCACCCTCGCGAACTCGGCGTCCTGCGCCACCGCGAAGAGCTGCGGGCCGAGTCCGATGCACAGCAGCAGCACGACGGAGGCCAGCACGATCGTGACGAAGACATCACCCCAGTTGATGCTCAGCAGCCCCCCGAAGAGGAACGAGTTGAGGGTCTGGGCGCTCTGCCCCGCGATGCCGGTGATCATCAGGCCCGCCGCGATGCCGCCGTAGAAGAGCAACGCGAGGGCGAGGTCACCGTTGGTGTTGCCCCGCTCCCGGATCAGCTCGATCGTCACCGCGCCGAGGATCGCGACGGCCACTGCCGTCCAGGTCGGAGAGGCGCCCGTGAGCAGTCCGAGCGCGACTCCGGTGACGGCCACGTGGCCGATGCCGTCGCCCATCAGGGAGAGCCGCTTCTGCACCAGGTACGTGCCGATGGCGGGGGAGGCCAGGCCGGAGAAGAAGGCCGCAATCAGGGCCTTGACCATGAACGGGTAGGTGAACATCTCGAGCAGGCTCATCGCGGGTCCTCGCTGCTGTCGAACGGCGAGGCGACCTGGGGCGCGTGCGGCCGGTGGGTCGTGTCTGCGTGGTGGTGGTGCGTGTGAGGGTCGCCGAAGAGCGGTCCGTGCACCTCGTGGTCGGCGATCGGCGGACCGTCGTACGCGACCCGGCCGTCACGCATGACGACCGCCCGGTCGACGAGCGGAGCGAGGGGGCCCAGCTCGTGGGCTACCAGCACGATCGTCGCTCCGCGCGACTTGAGGAGGCCCAGGGCTTCGGCCAGCGCGATCTGGTTGGGGAGGTCCACGCCGGCGGTCGGCTCATCGAGGAAGAGCAGCTCCGGTTCGCCGGCCAGGGCGCGCGCGATCAGCACCCGCTGCTGCTGGCCGCCGGAGAGGGTGCCGACGCCGTCACGCACGCGGTCCTCGAGGCCGACGACCTCGAGTGCGGCACGGATCGCCACCCGGTCGGCGTTCATCAGCGGCCGGAGCCAGCGCCGGCGCGTGAGGCGTCCGGACGAGACGACCTCCCACACCGAGGCAGGTACGCCGCCGCCGGCCCCCAGGCGCTGCGGGACGAAGCCGAGGCGGTAGCGCTGGTGGAAGCGCTCCTGGGGTGTGCCGAAGAGCCGGACCTCGCCGCTGGCCAGCGGGCGCAGGCCGGTGATGGCCCGCACCAGCGTGGACTTGCCCGACCCGTTGGCGCCCATCAGCGCCACGAACTCGCCGGATTCAACGCTCAGGTCCACGCCACGGAGCACGGGCCGTCCCGCGATCGTGACGGAGACACCCCGCACGTCGACAACAGTGTTGCCGACGGCGGGGTCAGGGGCAGGTGAGGTGCTCAACAGGCGTTGGCCTTCTGGAGGGCGGCGAGGTTCTGGCGCATGACGGTCAGGTAGTCGCCGCCATTGTCCTCCGCGCTGGCGCTGAGGCCCTCAAGCGGGTCGAGAACAGCAGTCGTGATGCCGAGGTCGCCGGCAAGTGCTTCGGCCGTCTTCTTGCTGACCAGGGTCTCGGAGAAGACCGTGGTGATGCCGTGCTCCTTGATCAGGTCATGGAGAGTGGCGAGGTCGTGTGCCGTCGGTTCGGCATCCGGAGACATGCCGGCGATCGGCTCCAGGTGGATGCCATAGCGGTCGAGGTAGCTGAACGCATCGTGGTTGACGACGACGGTGTCGCGTGCGCAGTCGGCGAGGCCGGTCGTGAACTCGCCGTCGAGCGTCCGCAGGTCCGTGGTGAGTGCCGCGGCGTTCGCGGTGTAGTCGGCGGCATTGTCGGGATCGACCGTTGCGAGCTCCTTCGCGACTGCCTCGGTGAGCTCGACCATCTTCAGCGGGTCCTGCCAGAAGTGTGGATCGAGAGCGCCGTGCTCGTGCTCGTCGTGCCCGGCTTCCTCGTCCCCGTGACCGGCCTCCTCGTCGGCGTGGCCCTCCTCGGAGTGGTCGACGGCCGGGGCCAGCTCGACGGCCTTGGCGGCATCGACGCTCGGACCGTCGCGGTTCTCCTTCACGGCGTCGTCGACGGCAGCCTGGAAGTCCGACTCGAAGATGACGAGCTCGGCGTCGGCGATGGCAGCAACCTGGTTGGGGGCCAGCTCGAGGTCGTGCGGTTCCTTGCCGGGCTGCGTGAGGTTCTGGACCTCGGCGTGCTCGCCTGCCACGCGCTCTGCGACGTACTGCAGCGGGTAGAACGCGGCGACGACCTGGACACGACCAGTCCCGGCGTCGTCGCTCCCGCAGGCGGTGAGCCCGAGCGCGGACCCGGCAAGGAGGGCGGTGAGGGCGGCTGTCGTGCGCAGGCGCGTGGCAGGCGAAGTCATGAGAACGATTCTCAGCCTATTGAGAATCGTTGTCAATTCGGGGCCGAGGCGTCGCCCTTGCCTGGCTGGTCGGCGAGCAGTGCCCGCAGCTGTGCGCCGACCTTCCGCAGCGGTTCGTTGGACTCCTGGGCCCGGCTGAGGATCAGCGCTCCCTCGATCGCGGCGATCGAGAGGGTGGCCAGCGACTCCGCGTCGTCGGCAGCACGACCGCGCGCGATCAGGGCGGAGGTGAGGATCTCCTCCCAACGACTGAATGCGGTCGCGGCAGCCTCACGTGCCGCGGGAGCGTCGTCGGACAGCGCGGCTGCTGCCGCGGGACAGCCGTCGCGGAACTCGTTGTGGGTCATCGAGGAGCTCCAGTAGCCGACGAAGCTCGCGATCGCCTCCGCAGGAGGACGCTTCTCGAGCGTCGCCAGCAACAGGGCGATGAAGCTGCCCGCCCGCTCGGTCGCCTCGGCCGCCAGCTGCTCCTTCCCGCCGGGGAAGTGGTGGTAGACCGACCCGCGGGGTGCACCGCTGTGCTCGACGATGTCGCGCACGGAGGTGTCCGCGATCCCGCGCTGCCGGAACAGCGCGATCGCGCTGTCGAGCATCGCGTCGCGGGGGCTGGTCATCGTCACACCCGCTCGAGTCGGGCGGGGACGTACTTGTGCCACGGCGTACCGGCGAGGAAGTCGCGATGGTGCAGCGACGTGAGCTCGTTGGGGGCGACTCCGGGCGTGCCGTCGGCGTGCTGGACGCCCATCCCGTTGGGCAGGGAGCAGTTGCCTGGTTGCATCTGGTCGGTGACCTCGACCTGGGCCACTGCCGAGCCCTTCTCGGTGACCACGCGGACGGAGTCGCCCGTGACGACGCTGAGCGCCCAGGCATCCTCGGGGTTGATCCGGAGCGCGCCGTGGGCATCGCGGCGGCGCCAGGAGGGGTCGCGGATGATCGTGTTGGCGGTGAACGCGCGGCGCTCGCCGGCCGCGAGGATGAACGGGAACTCCTCGGTCGTCCAGTCGCTCGGGGTGGTGGCGAGCGCGCGCATGTGCTCGAGGAGCTCGGGCACCTCGAGGGTGAACCGGCGGTCCGGGCGGCGGGTGTAGTTCCAGGCCTGGTCGTAGTCGTCGACGGTGAAGACGACGCCCTCGCCCTCCAGGATCCGGTCGAAGAGCTTGTTGCCGGGGGCGAAGCCGTCGCCGTCGAAGCCGGCCCGGGCGACCGAATCGGGGTTGCCCATGGCGCAGAGCTGGCTGACGCCCCACAGCGACGCTGTTCCTCGGGCGCCCGAGGGCAGTGTGGTGCCGAGCGTCTCGTAGAGCACGTAGCCGGCCAGTCCCATCAGCTTCGGGTTGGCGGCGACGGCTGCGAAGAAGGCGATCGCGAACTGGGTCCGGCCACGACGAGCCGCGCGACGGAGGGGAGCGAGGGTCGACTCGCCGACCGGGGCGAGCTCGCGGATCAGGCGGGCATAGATCTCGGGCTCGGGCAGCGTGCCCTCGAGCGGCTCCATCGCCGGCTTGCGCAGCTGGAACACGTTGCGCGGGAAGTCGACGTTGAAGAACGTGCACTCCCACTTCTCGAACTGCGTGCTCGCGGGCAGCACGTAGTCGGCCAGTCGCGCCGTCTCCGTCATCGCGATGTCGATGACGACGCTGAGGTCGACGGTTTCCATCGCGCGACGGAAGGAGTCCGAGTCGGCCAGCGAGTGGGCCGGGTTCGTGCTGTCGAGCCAGAGCGCGCGGAACCGGTCCGGGTGGTCGGTCAGGATCTCCTCGGCGATCGAGTTGGCGGGCACCAGGCCGGCGATGATCCGCGCGCCCGTGACCGGGGTACGCCGGTCGGCGGCGGGCCGGCGGGCGGCACCGGTGGGGCTGGACGGTCCGTTGGCGACCTTGCCCACAGGGCCACGCATGGCGCCGGCGAGAGGGTTGGCGATGGCTTCGGGAAGCAGCGCAGGCAGCCGGATCGCTGCTCCGCCGACCACGTCCGTGGCGGTCGCCTGCGCCTTGGCCAGGGCGCGCTGCACGGGCGACTTCGGACGCTTGCTGCCGCCACCACCTGGCGTACCTCCGGCGATGGGGGCGAACGTCGAGTGCAGGAACATCGCACCCTCCTTCGCGAAGTTGCCGGTGAGGATCCAGAGCATCTTCTGCATGTAGGAGTTGAGCGTGCTGTGCGGCGCCTGCTGGGTGCCGAGGTCCTCGTAGGTGCACACGCTCTTCGCCGACGCGATGCGCCGGGCAGTGGTGCGGATCAGCTCCTCCGGTACGCCGCAGCGCGCGGCGTAGTCCGCGATGTCGACCGCCGCGAACGCGGCCAGCACGGGAAGCGCTCCGGTCGTGTGGTTGTCGATGAAGTCGTGGTCGACCAGGTCCTCCTGGACCAGGGTCGCGCCGAGCGCGGCGATGCACCAGGCGTCGGTGCCGGGCTTCACCTGGAGGTGGACGTCGGCCATCGCGGCGGTCTCGCTGCGGCGCGGGTCGATCACGACCATGCAGCGGCCGGGGTCGGCAGCCATCTCCTTGAGCACCGGGCGGGTGCGCGGGAAGGAGTGCGACTGCCACGGGTTCTTGCCGATGAAGACCACGACCTCGGCGTGCTCGAAGTCGCCCTTCGTGTGGCCGCCGTAGAGCCGGCCGTCGACGTACATCTCGCCGGTCTTCTCCTGCGCGAGTGCGTTGGAGCGGTACTTCACGCCGAGCGCGGCCTGCAGCGACTGGCTGTACGTCGCGCCGAGGTGGTTGCCCTGTCCGCCTCCGCCGTAGAAGAAGATCTTGTCGCCGCCGTGCTCGTCCTTGATCGTGCCGAGGCGACCGGCGATCTCGGTGATCGCGGTCTCCCACGAGATCTCCTCGTAGCTGCCGTCGGGGCGACGGCGCAGGGGAGAGGTGAGCCGCTCGGTGCCGTTCTGGTAGCGGTCGAGGCGCAGCGGCTTCTCGCACGTGTAGCCCTCGGAGCCCGGGTGCGACTTGTCGCCGCGGATCTTGATCAGGTGTCGGTCCTCGACCTGCACCTCGATGCCGCAGTTGCACTCGCAGAGGATGCAGGCGGACTTCTGCCACACGGGGGCGGGCGCGGCGGTGGTCTCGGTGGTGTCGGTCATCGGGGTCTCCAGGGCAGAGGATTATGACGACTGTCATAGTTGCCTGCCGGGACCGGATCGGTCAACCGCTCCAGCGCTCCGATGCCTCGGGCGGCGGTGCCCTGCTCCGATCGGTACGCTGTGGGCCTCACAGACCGGCAGCCAGCCGGCCGACACCAGCAGGAGCACCACCGTGGCCAAGGCCCCCGCCAGCACCGTCGACAACGTCGTCTCTCTCGCGAAGCGCCGGGGCTTCGTCTACCCGTGCGGCGAGATCTACGGCGGCACGCGCTCGGCCTGGGACTACGGACCGCTGGGCGTCGAGCTCAAGGACAACATCAAGCGCCAGTGGTGGAAGGCGATGGTCCAGGGCCGCGAGGATGTCGTCGGCCTCGACTCCTCGGTGATCCTGCCGCGGCAGACCTGGGAGGCATCGGGCCACGTCGAGACCTTCTCCGACCCGCTGACCGAGTGCCAGTCCTGCCACAAGCGCTACCGCGCCGACCACCTGCAGGAGGCGGCGTTCGAGAAGGACGGCTCCAAGAAGGGATGGGCCTCTCCCGACGACGTGCCGCTCACCGAGATCGTCTGCGTCAACTGCGGCACCCGCGGCGCCTGGACCGAGCCGCGTGAGTTCTCCGGCCTGCTGAAGACCTACCTCGGTGTCACCCAGGACGAGTCCGGCCTGCACTACCTGCGCCCCGAGACCGCCCAGGGCATCTTCCTCAACTTCGCCAACGTCGTGACCAGCAGCCGCAAGAAGCCGCCGTTCGGCATCGCGCAGATCGGCAAGTCCTTCCGCAACGAGATCACGCCGGGCAACTTCATCTTCCGCACCCGCGAGTTCGAGCAGATGGAGATGGAGTTCTTCGTCAAGCCGGGCGAGGATGAGGAGTGGCACCAGTACTGGATCGACGAGCGCACGCGGTGGTACACCGGCCTCGGCATCAACCCGGACAACCTGCGCCACTACGAGCACGCTCAGGAGAAGCTGAGCCACTACTCCAAGCGCACCGTCGACATCGAGTACCGCTTCAACTTCGCCGGGTCGGAGTGGGGCGAGCTCGAGGGCATCGCCAACCGCACCGACTTCGACCTGTCGACGCACAGCACGGCCTCGGGCACGGACCTCAGCTACTACGACCAGGCCAACAACGAGCGCTACATGCCCTACGTCATCGAGCCGGCGGCCGGCCTCTCGCGTTCGCTGATGACCTTCCTGGTCGACGCCTACACCGAGGATGAGGCGCCCAACACCAAGGGCGGCGTGGACAAGCGCGTCGTGCTGAAGCTCGACCGTCGCCTGGCGCCGGTCAAGGTCGCCGTGCTCCCGCTCAGCCGCAACGCGGACCTTTCGCCCAAGGCCAAGGCGCTGGCCGCCGAGCTGCGCCAGAACTGGACCATCGACTTCGACGACGCCGGCGCCATCGGCCGTCGCTACCGCCGCCAGGACGAGATCGGCACGCCGTTCTGCGTGACCGTCGACTTCGACACGCTCGAGGACGACGCGGTCACGGTCCGCGAGCGCGACACGATGCAGCAGGAGCGGATCAGCCTGGACGGCATCTCGCGCTACTTTGCGGAGCGCCTGCTCGGCTGCTGAACGTGACCCGGTGCACAATGACCGCCATGAGCTCTCGTGGTCGCCTGGTGCGTCGTCGTTCTGCCGTTGTCTCCGTCGTCCTCGCTGTCGGCCTCTCGGCCGGGGTGACCGGCTGCGGCAGCGACGGCGACGGTGAGAAGAAGCCGGGCAAGGCGAAGCCGACCACCACGGCCGGTGTCACGCTCACGCCGAGCGGAGCCAACCTCGAGCTCGGCGAGGCCGCCACGCTGAAGTGGGTGCCCAACCAGAACGTCACCGGGCTGGTCGACATCGCGGTCACGACGATCCTGCAGGGCTCGGAGAAGGACACCGCCAAGGTGGAGATCAAGCCGCGCCCCGAGGGCATGCGGCTCTACTACGTGAAGATCCACCTGAAGAACCTCGGCAAGACCGACCTGGGTGGCGTCAGCCCCAACACGCTGCCGTTGCACCTTGATGAGGGTGCCGACCTGCTCCAGCAGCCGGCCAGCATCGACCCGAAGCTGAAGTTCGACCTCTGCCCGAGCTCCGCGCTGCCGGCGAAGTTCGGCAAGGGTGCCGAGGCTGATGTCTGCCTGGTCTACGTCGCGACCGCGCCGATCGAGAAGCTGCTGCTGCAACCGGAGGCGGGCGACGTGATCGAGTGGCCCGGCACCGTCACGACCCCGTCGCCCACTCCCTCGAAGGCGGCGACCAAGAAGCCGGCCGCCAAGAAGCCGGCCGCCAAGGCCAGCTGACGGCTCCGATTCGACGGGCCCCGGGCCCTCACGGACAATGGAGCCATGTCCGTCCTCCCCGCCGCGCTGCAGCTCGGCTCACTCCGCGTCGAGACCCCTGTGGTCCTCGCGCCGATGGCGGGCATCACCAACGCGGCGTACCGGCGGCTCTGTGCTGAGCAGGGAGCCGGTCTCTACGTCTGCGAGATGATCACCTCGCGCGGCCTGGTCGAGGGCGACACCATGACCAGGTCGATGCTGGTCTTCGACGAGCTGGAGACCGTGCGGAGCGTGCAGCTCTACGGCACGGACCCGGTCTACGTCGGCAAGGCCGCGGAGATCCTCTGCGCGGAGTACGGCGTCGCGCACATCGACCTCAACTTCGGCTGCCCGGTGCCCAAGGTGACCCGCAAGGGCGGCGGTGGCGCCCTGCCGTGGAAGCGCAACCTGCTGGGGGAGATCCTCGAGCACGCGGTCCGCGCCGCGTCGGCGTACGACGTGCCCGTGACGATGAAGACCCGCAAGGGCATCGACGCGGACCACCTGACCTACCTGGACGCGGGTCGCATCGCGGAGGAGTCCGGCTGCGCCGCGATCGCGCTGCACGGACGCACCGTCGAGCAGGCCTACTCCGGCCAGGCCGACTGGAGTGCGATCGCCGAGCTGAAGGCGAGCGTCGGCATTCCAGTCCTCGGCAACGGTGACATCTGGGAGGCGGCCGACGCCATCCGCATGGTCGAGGAGACCGGCGTCGACGGTGTCGTGATCGGACGCGGCTGCCTCGGGCGTCCCTGGCTCTTCCGCGACCTCGCGGCGGCGTTTGCCGGCGATGAGGTGGCGACGCTGCCGAACCTCGGCGAGGTCGCCTCGGTCCTGCGTCGGCACGCCGAGCTGCTCTGTCAGCACATGGGGGAGGAGCGCGGTTGCAAGGAGATCCGCAAGCACATCGCGTGGTACCTCAAGGGCTTCCCGGCCGGTGGCGAGCTGCGCCGCGCGATGGCCCTCGTGGACAGCCTGGCAACCCTGGACGTGCTTCTCGCCGAGCTCGATCCGACGTCTCCGTTCCCGGTGCTCGAGCTCGGCACTCCGCGAGGTCGTCAGGGTGCCCCGCGCAAGCGGGTCGTGCTCCCGGAGGGGTGGCTCGACGACACCGATGGCAGTGGCTGCGTGATCGCCGAGGACTCCCACGACACCTCGGGTGGGTGACCGTTCTCACTCCGCGAAGATGCGGACTAATCGCCCACCGCATGGTCTAGTGGTACCTGCTTGCTAGCAGCTAGCAAGCACCGCACCAAGCAAGTTGCCGCTCACCCGCGGCCGTCCTGACCCCGAGCAGAAGGAAGCGCAGTGGCCCACAATCGCCACAAGCGGAGCCTCCATGCCCGCCGCAGTGCCCGTGCCGTGAAGATTGCCGCACCCCTGGCGGTGCTGGCCACACTGGCTCCCGTGTCGGTCGGAGTTCTCTCCGGCGACATCGACCCCTCCCTGAACATGAGCGGCGTTGCCTTCGCCGGGAGCGCCGGGAGTGCCGACCGCGTCCCCGAGGTCTCCCGCAGCGTCCCGCGTCTCGTGCCCACCGCGGCCGAGCTCGAGCGCGTCGCCCGCAAGAGCGCCACCGACAAGGCGATCAAGAACGCCTCCGAGCGTCTCTGGACGACCGAGGACGTCAAGGTCTGGTCAGGTCCGGGCAGGGACGCCACGCTGAAGGGCGAGCTCAAGGCTGCCCGCGAGGTGCTGGTCACCGGCCGTCGCGACAAGGGGCGCGCCGAGATCGTGCAGCAGCGCGAGGCGCGCTGGATCGACGAGTCCGTCCTGTCGACGTACAAGCCGATCATTGCCTCCAGCGGGCTCTCGATGGCGCCCTGTCCGCGCACCTCGGGCGACATCGGCCTCACGCAGAAGGCGACCTACGTCCTCCGCTCGGTGTGTGCCGCGTTCCCGCAGATCTCGACGTACGGCGGCCGTGACGGCCACGGCGAGCACGTCAACGGCGAGGCCATCGACATCATGACGTCGGACTACGCGCTCGGCACTGCGATCGCTGAGTTCCTGATCGCGCACTCGTCCGAGTTCGGCATCGAGGACGTCATCTGGCGCCAGCAGATCTGGATGCCCGGCTACGGCTGGAAGGGCATGTCGAACCGTGGTTCGGCGACGGCCAACCACTACGACCACGTGCACGTGAAGGTCTACTGACCGGTCGTCGACCGCTCGTGGATGTCGTGCCCTAGGGTCGGCAGCGATGGACGCCACCCCTGACACCGCACCGGGCCCCTACGACGAGGCTGACCGCGAGCGCATCGTGCCCGAGCCGCCCAAGCGGGTCGATGCGCCCGAGCGCACCGCCTTCGAGCGCGACCGGGCCCGGGTCGTCCACGCCGCTGCCTCGCGGAGGCTTGCCGCGAAGACCCAGGTCGTCGATCCGCAGTCCGACGACTTCGTGCGCAACCGGCTCACGCACAGCCTCGAGGTCGCCCAGGTGGCCCGTGACCTGGCGCGTGCGCTCGGCTGTCATCCCGACATCACCGAGACCGCTGCGCTCGCGCACGACCTCGGCCACCCGCCATTCGGGCACAACGGCGAGACCGCGCTCGATGCGCTGGCGGGTCCCTGCGGCGGGTTCGAGGGCAACGCCCAGACGCTGCGGCTGCTGACCCGGCTCGAGTCGAAGACCTTCGATGCCGACGGCCGCTCGGTCGGTCTCAACCTGACCCGCGCCACACTCGACGCATGCACGAAGTACCCCTGGGCGCGGCCAGCACCCGGTGCCAAGTTCGGCTTCTACGAGGACGACCTGCCTGTCTTTGCCTGGATGCGACGCGGCGTCGAGGGGACGGCCCGGTGCGTTGAGGCGCAGGTGATGGACCTCGCCGACGACGTCGCCTACTCGGTGCACGACGTCGAGGACGGCATCGTCGCCGGCCGGGTCGACCTGATGGTCCTGAAGGACCCGGGGGAGCGGGCCGCGGTCTGGGAGACGGTCCGTGGCTGGTACCTCCCGCGCGCGACCGACGTCGAGCTCGACGAAGCCCTTGCGGGGCTCGCCGCCCAGGGCAGCTGGCCCAGCGCCGAGTACGACGGCACCCGGGGCTCGATGGCGGCGCTGAAGAACCTCACCAGCGACCTGATCGGCCGGTTCTGCGGCAGCGTGCAGGCGGCGACGTTCGCGGCGTACGACGCTCCGGTCGCGCGCTATCACGCCGAGCTGGTCGTGCCCCGGGAGACCGCGACCGAGATCGCCGTGCTGAAGGGCGTCGCGGCTCACTACGTCATGCAGTCCGACCACCGCATGGCGCTCCAGGAGCGCCAGCGCCAGCTGATCGAGGAACTGGTCGTCGCGCTGCTGGACCGCGGTGCCGACGGCCTCGACCCGATGTACGCCGGGGACTGGCGGGCCGCAGCCGACGATGCGGCCCGGTTGCGGGTCGTGGTCGACCAGGTCGCGTCCCTCACGGACGCCTCGGCGCTCACCTGGCACAGCCGCCTGGCCTGAAATGCGCCGAAGCCCGCCCGGTTCTCAGAACCGGACGGGCCTCGGGCTTGGAGCCAGGTGCTGACCGTGGTCAGCGGGACGAACGTCAGCCGGTGACCGGGACGTTGGTCTTGATCGGCTTCGGCGACGGAGCCGTCGGCGTCGGGCCGTCGGTCGTCACGCGGCCACAGGTGGCGGAGCCGACCTTGATGTGGATCTGGTCGAGCAGGTGCAGCTCGAGCGCGGTGACGGTGAAGGTGCCGTCGGCGTTGGAGGTCTGCGTGTTCAGCTTGAGGTCGAGGACCGGCGCCAGGGCACCGAGCGCGCCGGAGGAGAGCGCCTGGTTGACACCCTCCGGGAGGCTGACCGGAAGGCCGAGCAGGTTGATCGGGGCGACGTTCGAGGAGCCGGTGTGACCGGTGCACTGCGCGGTGACCGCACCGATGCTGATCAGGTCACCGAGGTTCTCCAGCGTGTCGCAGACCGCGTTCAGGTTGCCGAGCAGGACGGTGTCCTGGACCAGGTCGTTGCCGGTGAGGACAGCGGCGCCTGCACCGATCTGGTTGACCAGACCGGCGAGCTGGGTGCTGAGCGGCTCGGTGACGGCGGTGAGGGCGTCGCCGAGCTGGTTGCAGCCCGCGACCAGCGGGTCGAGGACCGGAGCCAGGGCGGTGCCCAGGCCGGCGTCGGTCAGGGCGTCGGCGCTGATGCCGACGCTTGCGACCGAGGTCTCCGCGTGGTCGTTCTGGGCGGAGGCGTTGATGACGCCCACGTCTGCGAGGCCGGGAATGGCGACCGGGATCGCGCTCTCCTCGACCAGCTTGCCGTCCGTCGAGACGACGTACGGAGTCGGGTCGAGCGGAATGAGGCCCTCCGCCGAAATGCCGTACGCGGAGGACGGGGTTCCTGCGGCGGAGCCGGAACCGGCGCCGCCGATGAGGGCGACCGACAGGGCGCCGGCAACGAGCAGGGTTGCCCCGGCACCTGCCTTCAGCTCTCGCTTCATAGTTCTGTGTTCCCTTCGTTGTTTCATGCTCTGGGTGTCTAACGGAGATAAGTCGGATACGTGACGCTTGTTACTGATTGTCGATAAGAACGATTGATCCCACGGGGATCTGGCGCAGCTGGAAAAGGGCGTCAGCGGGCACCCGGATGCATCCGTGGCTGATGGCCTTGCCGAAGACGTCCTGCTTCGGCCAGCCGTGGAAGGCCACGGTGCCGGGCCCTCCGCCGTAGTTGTCGAGCGTCGCGCTGTGGGTGCCCAGCGGGATGATCACGGGGGAGAAGGTCTGCTTCGTGTCGCTGAACTGACCGTGGATGAATGTGCGGCCGGTCGGCGTCGGCGTCGAGGGCTTGCCGACGGCCACCTTCCAGGCGCCGACGAGGTTCCGGTCCCGGTAGATCTCCATCTGCTTGAGACCCAGGTGCACCCGCACGACGTACGGCGTGTGGCCCTGCGCCACCAGGCCGGAGCGCACCCAGCCGGTCGCACCGTTCGGCTTCGAGGGCAGGAGCACCTGCACCCAGCCGGCGGTCCGCGCGATCGCGGGCAGCCAGAGGTCGCCGAACTCGGTCGGCGAGATCTTCGCGAACGGCTTGCCGTCGGGCTTGTCGTAGACACCGAGCACACGGTTCGGGTGGACGACCAGGCCGGTCGTCGCATTGGTGGGGTGCGGGTCGCGGGGAGCGCGCGGAGTCCGCGTGTGCGTCGTGGCGAAGCCGGCGTCGCGCAGTGCCGCAGAGGTGTCCGGCGGCGGCGGGGGCGGCGGGGTCTTCTTCTGCACCGTCAAGAGGGCGAACACCAGCAGCCCGCAGCCCAAGGCTGCGACGACTACGGCCGTCCCCCATGACGCCCCCCTGCTACCGGATCCCGACACTGTTCTCTCCCGAAAACAGGCGCCGCCACCGGCGGCGCCTTCTTCCCTGCATGCATGAACGATCCGTGCGATCCCTCGTCACGTTTCGTCACATATGTCTAGTCCAATGCCTAGAGCCCCGATCGTCCCATAGGTGCACCCCTGTTCGTGCCGAAACGGGGAGAGTCAGGTCTAGACCGGTTGGCCGTGCTGATCTGCGTAGACTCCGCGTCGTGGCTGGGCGCATCAGGGACGAGGACATCGCGGAGGTTCGCGAGAAGGCCCGGATCGACGACGTCGTGAGCGGTTACGTCACCCTGCGCAACGCCGGCGGCGGCTCGATGAAGGGCCTGTGCCCCTTCCACGACGAGAAGTCGCCGTCCTTCCACGTCACGCCCGCTCGGGCGTTCTTCCACTGCTTCGGCTGCGGTGAGGGCGGGGACGTCTACTCGTTCCTGATGAAGATCGACGGCATCACCTTCACCGAAGCCGTCGAGCGGCTCGCCGACAAGGTCGGCATCCAGCTGCGCTACGAAGAGGGCGCGGGTCCCTCGAGCCAGCCCCGCGGCCCGGCACGTGGCCGGCTCATCGAGGCGCACAAGCTCGCCGCGGAGTACTACGCAGACCTGCTCGGTACGCCGGAGGCCCTGGCCGCGCGACAGTTCCTGGGATCGCGTGGTTTCGACCAGGCGGCAGCCGAGACCTTCGGAGTCGGCTTCGCGCCACGCGACGGCGAGGCGCTGTTCCGGCACCTCCGGCAGAAGGGGTTCAGCCCCGACGAGCTGGTGACCTCGGGGTTGATCGGCCACGGCCGCAGCCACTACGACCGGTTCCGCGGGCGACTGCTGTGGCCGATCCGCGAGGCCAACGGCGAGGTGATCGGCTTCGGTGCCCGTCGGATCTTCGACGACGACCGGATCGAGGCGAAGTACCTCAACACCCCCGAGTCGCCGATCTACAAGAAGTCCCACGTCCTCTACGGCCTCGACCTGGCCCGCAAGGAGATCGGCCGGAGCTCGCAGGCGGTCGTGGTTGAGGGATACACCGACGTCATGGCGTGCCACCTCGCCGGCGTCGGCACTGCCGTCGCGACCTGTGGCACCGCGTTCGGCGACGACCACGCGCGCGTCCTGCGCCGGTTCCTCCACGACCACGAGGAGTTCCGCGGCGAGGTGATCTTCACCTTCGACGGCGATGCCGCCGGCCAGAAGGCCGCACTGCGTGCGTTCGGCGGTGACCAGAACTTCGTCTCGCAGACCTACGTCGCGGTCGAGCCGTCCGGCATGGACCCGTGCGACCTCCGCCTGTCCCAGGGGGACGAGGCCGTGCGCGACCTGATCGCTCGCCGCGTCCCGCTCTACCGCTTCGTGCTCGGCAACGTGCTCTCCCGTTACGACCTCGACCGGGCGGATGGCCGGGTGGACGCCCTCCGCGAAGCCGCCCGCCTGGTCTCCTCGGTGCGCGACCGCTCCAAGGTCGACGCCTTCGCCCGTGAGATCGCGGCGTCGGTCGGTGTCGACGTCGAGGAGGCCCGGGCCGAGGTACGCCGCGCCTCGGCACGCGCGGCCAAGGCCCCGGACCGCGGACCCGGCTCGGCCGCCGCTGCTGCCAAGACCGCGCAGCGTGCCGGCGAACGTGTGAACGACCGGCCGGGAGAGCGCGCCGTCGAACGCGACATCGCCTCGAGCGCTGCGCCCGAGGCGCCCGCGGTGCCCCCTGGCCCGCCGGTTCCGGACCCGCGCGACCCGCGCTTCGCGCTCGAGCGCGAAACCCTGAAGCTCGTGCTCCAACACCCAGGCGTGGTCGCCAACGTCGCGCGTGACGTCCACGGCAACGACTTCACGCACCCGACCTTCGCCGCCGTGTGGGAGGTCATCGCTGGCGCCGGGGGACCGGCACGCGGCGCCCAGGACGCCGGCTGGACGAGCAAGCTGCGCGCCGCCACGACCGACCCGCTGGTGGCCACCGCGCTGAGCGCCCTCTCGGTCGAGCCGGTGCGTTCTGCCAGGGAGCCGGACACGGCGTACGTCCATGCGCACGTCTACAAGCTGCTCGAGCTCACCGCGCTGCGGCGCATCGGGGAGCTCAAGTCGAGGCTGCAGCGGACCAATCCGGTGGACCACTCGGTCGACTACAACCGCATGTTCGGTGAGCTCGTCGCCCTCGAGCAGCACCGGCGCACGCTGCGCGACCAGTCGCTCGGCGGCTGAGCCACGTCCCGCGTGCATCTCCCGGTGCCCCGATTTTCCTGACGGGCCTGGTCGTTGCTATGGTTTCCCGGCTGCCAAGCGGTCCCCTGTAGCTCAATTGGCAGAGCAGCCGACTGTTAATCGGCAGGTTATTGGTTCGAGTCCAATCGGGGGAGCCACACGAGAGGCCGGTGCCAGGTGCACCGGCCTTTCGACATTTCTGGGACTGGCTCTCCGGGCCGGGGTTACGCTCGCTGGCGGGAAGAACGTGGGGTGGGTCAGTGACAGTCCGGCGCTGGATCGGTGTGGTGTTGATCGTGGTCGGGCTGTCCGCGTTCGGCTGGATCGGGTGGCAGTTCTGGGGCACCAACTGGCAGTCCGCGCGCATCCAGCGTGAGGTCCTCGGGGAGACCGAGCAGGCCTGGGAGCGCGGCGAGAACCCCACGGTCAAGTGGGGTGAGGTCGAGGGCGTCGTGAGGATCCCCGCGTTCGGCAAGGACTACGCGATCCCGCTGCTCGAGTTCACCGGGTACGACGCGCTGCACGCCGGTTTCGGCCACATGCCCGCCTCTGCTCCGATCGGGGGCGTGGGCAACTCGGCGATCGTCGCGCACCGCACGACCCGCAACGAGCCGCTGCGTCGCATGCCCGAGCTCGACGTCGGTGACACGGTGATCATCGAGACCCGGACCCAGGTCTTCACCTATCGGTTGATCACGGCCGGCGACGCCCTGCGGGTGCGGTTCACCGCTGGCTGGGTGCTGGACACGATCCCGCGCAACCCCGAGCCCGGCGGCGTGCAACCTCCTCAGGAGGAGGGACAGCGCCTGCTGACGATGGTCACCTGCGCCGAGCTCTTCCACTCCGACTGGCGGCTCGCTGCGTTCGGCGAGCTGGTGACCGTGAAGCCGAAGCCCGCACGCTGACGGCCCGAGAGCCCTGACGACACGAGAGCCGCCCACCCCGGAAGGGATGGGCGGCTCTCGTCGTACTGGACCTACTGGGGCAGGGCGTCAGGCCAGGCGGCGCTTGCGGGCCATGACCAGGCCGGCGACGACTGCGCCGAGGGCCGCCAGGAGCGCGCCGAGGCCGATCGTGGCGCCGGTGCTGGGCAGCCAGCCGTTGTCATCGGAGTCGCCCGAGCCGGAGCCCTGGCCACCCGCAACGCGGTCGTCGGAGGCATCGAGCGGGTCGGTGCCCGCCTTGACCTCGGCGCCGTCCTTGACACCGCCGTTGTCGGTGTCGGCGTCCTTCGGGTCGGTGCCGTACTTGTTGACCTCGGCGCCGTCCTTCAGCCCGTCGTTGTCGGTGTCGGCGTCGAGCGGGTCGGTGCCGAGCTCGACCTCGCGACCGTCCTTCAGGCCGTCGTTGTCGGTGTCGGCGTCGAACGGGTCGGTGCCGAGCGCCTTCTCCTCAGCGTTGGTGAGGCCGTCGCCATCGGGGTCAGCTCCCGGGGCCAGGAGCGCCGCGTCGTCGGAGCCGTCGAGCGGGTTCGTGCCGGCTGCGACCTCGGCGCCGTCCTTGACGCCGCCGTTGTCGGTGTCGGGGTCCTTCGGGTCGGTGCCGTGGGTGTTGACCTCGGCGCCGTCCTTCAGGCCGTCGTCGTCCGTGTCCGCGTCGAGCGGCTTGGTGCCGTGGGTGTTGACCTCGGCGCCGTCGGTGAGCCCGTCGTTGTCGGTGTCCGCATCGTGCGGGTCGGTGCCGAGCGCGGCTTCCTCGGCGTCGGTCAGGCCGTCGCCGTCCGCGTCCGTGGCGCTGACGCACTGGACGCCACTGGTCGGAGCCGCAGCACGCACGTCCATGGTTGCCACGCCGAGGTCGACGTCGGCGATCGAGGCGCCCAGCAGGGTCTGGAGGGTGCCCGTGGTGGTCACCTTGACGTCGACCGAGAGGACGTTCGGCACGGCGGCCGCGGCGGCGGTCCCGGCGGCGGTGTCGGACGGCGCCGGCGCGAGCGCGAGGGTGACGTTGGCGATGATCTTGCCCAGCAGGCCGAGGTCGACCGTGAGCGGAAGGGTGATCGGCGCGCCGCTGACCGGCAGGTTGATGACCTGCCCATTGGCGAGGGTCACGGTGGCCGTCGGGTTCGAGTAGGTGACCGTGCCCGCGCCACTGCCGCTGGAGGTCGCGGTCAGGACGGCAGGCGAGACCACGTGGACCCGTGCGAGGTCGTTGAGCAGGTGGATGTCGCCGACGTCGGTGGTCTGCTTCGCGACCATGCTGCCGTTCGAGAGGTACGTCGTGCTGGTGGTTGCGGAGGCGTCGACCTTGGCGATCGTCAGCCCGCCGCCAGGGAGAAGCGAGGTGACCGTCGTCGGCAGCGCCTGGGTCAGGCCCAGGTTCACGCCGGCGAGCTGGGTCGTGGCCTTCGACAGCGGCGTGCCCGCGGGGACACACGCGGTGGTGCCGGCCCAGTTGGCCGCACCGGCGCCGTGGATGACGCCGACGCCGAGCAGGCTCGGGACCTGGACCGGAAGGAGGTCGCGGTCGTAGGAGTCGTTCGGCGCAGCATCGACCCGCGCGGTGTCGACCGGGATGTTGAGCGACGCCACGGACGCGTGGACGTTCTTGCTCTCGGCCGTCGTGGCGGGCGTCGCCGTCGAGTCAGCGGTGGCCTTCGCGTGAGCGACGGTCACGCCGGCGAGCGACGGGATGTTGAGCAGGTTGGACAGAACGGACACGTCGAGGGAGACGATGTCGCCGTGGGCGCTGCCGGAGTACGGCGCGGGGAGCGTTGCCGCTTCAGCGGTGCCGGCTCCCGCGAGGGCGAACGAGCCGGCGAGCGTGAGCGCAGCGAGTGTCGAGAGATTGCGACGCAAGAGTGGAGGCCTTCCTTTGGCCGCGCGGCGGACGTCGCCCGATGCGCGGATCAGCGATGGCCTCCCGAGCCGACCGTTGAACCTGACGTCCGGGCATCGTGGAAAACGAACCGGACAATGATCTGGACAACTGACCAGAGAGTCGGTTGGTTATGCCATGTGAGTGTGGGACGCGCCACGTTCCGCCGACCGGCCGTCAGAGGGCGTAACCCCGTTTGGGGCACCTCGTTGTGCAATCAGGGAACGCGTCGGTCCACCCTCCCTCCCCGGATCGCACGCACGGTGTCCGCCGTCCCTCGCCTGGCACCAACATGGGGCGTGCCAGCCGCCAGGCGGACACCTTTATCGTTCGCCCCGGCACGCGCTCGTGGCTTCGCCCGATCCGGCGCCAGCGACGATGCTCCGGCCCGCTAATGTCTGGGCCGAGGGGCAGTAGCTCAGTTGGTCAGAGCAGGAGACTCATAACCTCCCACGCGTCGGTTCAAGTCCGACCTGCCCCACGGTGGCTGGCCCGCATCAGGCCAGCGTGGCGGCGTACAGGACCGTCTGGATCGGCATGGTCGTCGGCACCGGACCGAACTCCTGCTCCAGCAGGCTGCGCACGGTCGCCTCGACGTCGAGGGGGTCGGCACCGCGGGCGCGGATCTGGTCCACGACCGGGTTGCCGCGGACCAGGCCGGCGGCGAAGTCCTCCCAGCTCGCGACGGGCGTGGCGTGCGGGAGCACCTCGATCGTGATCGCCCCGAACCCGGCGGCCTGCGCGAGCTCGCGCAGCGGGTCGACAGCGGACATCGAGAACGGCACCCGGTAGAACGGCGGTGGCTTCTCGGCGAAGGTCGCGCTCAGGACGCCGTCGGCGAGTGCCGCGAACGGGTTGTGGGCGTGGCTGTCCCAGACGCTGAAGAGGAAGGTCCCTCCGGGGCGCAGCACTCGCGCGGCCTCGCGGAAGCCCGCCTTGAGGTCGGGCAGGAACATCAGCCCGAACTGGCAGACGACGACGTCGAACGACTCGTCGGCGTACTGCAGCGACTGGGCGTCGGCAGTCTCCACCAGCGCCGTCCCGTCGAGGCGCGAGCGCGCGATCTCGAGCATCGGCCCGTTCAGGTCGGTGATGACCAGCGCCGCCTCGGGCAGCTGCTCACGCAGCTCGGCGCTCACGATCCCGGTGCCCGCGGCCGTCTCCAGCACGTCGTGCGGCGCGAGGGCCGCGGCACGAGCTCCCATCACCGTCGCGTAGTGGCTGAAGATCACCGGGCCGAGCCCGGTGTCGTAGAAGTGGGGGATCTCCCCGACGAACTCAGCGGCGTTCTCGTCCATCCTTCGACGGTAGGGCGCTCAGGCCTCCGCTGTCAGCGGAAGCTCGCGCGCGCTCGCGAAATGCCGGGGGCGGCCATCGACCGGATCGATGAACGAGAGCTCGTCCGCCAGCAGCTGCAACGGGTGGGAGAAGTCGTCGATCGAGGTGTCGAGGACGTCCGGATAGATGGGGTCGTTGATGATCGGGATGCCCAGGTCGTGCAGGTGCTTCCGCAGCTGATGCGTCCGGCCGGTCCGCGGCAGGAGCCGATAGACAGCCGACTCGCCCTGCTGCTCGGCGAGCTCGATCCGGGTCTCGGCGTTGACCGGTGCGTCCGGGACGATCTCGACCTGGAAGCTTCCGCGCGGGTTCTGGATGTGGTTGCGGATCGTCAACGGGAGCTGGAGATCAGCGCGCCACGGAGCCAGGGCGCGGTAGGTCTTGTGTGCCGTGCCGTCGGCGAAGATCCCTTGGTACGCCGCACGCCAGCGTTGCTCCGTGGTGAGCACGAGGACCCCGGACGTGATCCGGTCGAGCCGGTGGGCGGGGCTGAGCTCCGGGAGGGCCAGCTGCTCGCGCATCCGGACGACGACGCTCTGCAGCACGTGGTTGCCGCGCGGGATCGACGACAGGAAGGGCGGTTTGTCGACGACGACGATCCTCTCGTCGCGGTGGAGCACGACCACCTGGCCGGGCACCTCCGGCTCGTCGCGGAGGTCACGGTGGAACCAGATGAACGTGTACGGCGCGTAGTCGTCGTCGCCGCCGACGGGGCGCGCATCGGCGTACACGAACCGCTCGTCTGCCAGCAGCCGATCCACGTCGACCCGATCCGCCAGCTTGTGGCGCAGCCACTCCCGCATCGAGCCCCACGTGCCGACCTCGCGGTTCGGCGTACGCACCCAGGCGGGTTGCAGCCCGTGGCGAAGCGGCAAGGGCGATGGGGGAGGCACGGCTGAATGCTAGGCGGGGCTCGTGGTCACTCCGCGACGGTGACCGTGATCCTCGGGCCGATCGGCTCGGTGCCCCACTGGATGCCCTCGCGGAACGTGACCTGGATGTCGTCGACGGTCAGGGTCTGCGCGCGGGACGAGGCAAGCGCGATGACGAGCTGGTCCGTGTCCGTGTCGAGCGTTGCACCCTCGGCGGGCTTCACGCTCGTGCAGAACGGGTCGGGATCGGGGGTGAAGCCGAGCGCTCCGCCCTTGCACACATAGGCATCCCAGGATGCTCCCTGTGGCTTGCCGTGCCAGTCGACCTTCACCGAACGGATGTGCAGCGTGCGTGCCGCCGGCGCCTCGATGCCGACGTACACCGCCTCGTCGACCCGGGTGGGGCCCGAGACCGTGTCGCCTGGATCGAGGTCGGCGGGGTGCTTCATCCACCAGCCGACGACCAGCACCGCGATCACCAGGACCGGGATCCACCACCAGCGGGGCAACGGCTGGCGATCGCCGCCGAAAGCGCCGCCGGTCTGCCCGTCCGACGGCTCGAGCGGTGGGGGCGAGGAGAGGTGGGACACGGAGCACAGGCTACGACCGAACTTGTCCGGGGGAGGAGAGTTGAGGTTGACTCGCCGGTGGGGGATCGCGAGGAGGAGGGACGCGATGCTGCGCTTCGACGGTGCGGGAGTGAGCGACGGTGGTCCCGTGCGCGAGCTCAACGAGGACGCTGCGTTCCTCGGACCCTGGCTGGCCCTGGTGGCAGACGGGGTCGGCGGTGCGGCTGCGGGAGAGATCGCGTCCGCGACCACGGCGTACGTCGTGTCCCGCAGCACCGGCCGCGGCACCGACCCGATGCTTGCCCTTGACGCCGGCGTACGCCGTGCGGTGGACCTGATGCGTCGCGCCAGCGCCGTCGACGTCGACCTGCTCGGTTTCGCGACGACGCTCACCGGGATCGCGCTCGACGGTGCTCGGGCAGCGCTGGTCCATGTCGGCGACTCGCGTGCCTACCTGCTGCGATCCGGGGGGCTGACCCGGCTGACCCGCGACCACACCTATGTCCAGCGACTCGTGGACGACGGCTACCTCGAGCCCTCGCGTGTGGCCTCCCACCCGTGGCGCCACGTCGTGACCCGCTCGCTCCACGCCGGCGTGGTGGCCGACGACGAGCATCCTGAGTTCAGTGAGCTCACCCTCGTCGCTGGCGATCGCCTGATCCTGTGCAGCGACGGGATGAGCGACCACCTCGACGACGACCGGATCGCCGACCTGGCGGGCGGCATCGCCCCGGGCCGCGCCGCGCAGGGACTGGTCCAGGAGGCCTGGCTTGCGGGCGCGAGTGACAACGTGACCTGTCTCGTGGTCGACGTGCTCGACCTTCCTGAGGACCGCGAGTCCGCGGCCGGTCGGGGAAAGGCGCCTGCGGGCGAGCGGTTCGGATCGCTCCTGGATGACAGCAACGTCCTCGGCGCGACCCGCCTCACGACGTACTGATCGAACGTTCTTGCGTGGAAGGCTGGTGTCGCGAGACAACATCAGTCACAATGGCTACACAATTACACACATGTCACTTCCATTCTCATCTCCTTGTCGATCGCTGGGGAAGGCGTATCTCGACGCCGGAGATGAAGGAGGGTCACAGTGACCAGCAACCGCACTGCCACGAGGGGCGTTCTCTACGTGCACTCTGCGCCGTCCGCGCTGTGCCCGCACGTCGAGTGGGCCGTCGGCGGCGTCCTTGGCGTGCCCGTCAGCCTGGAGTGGATCCCGCAGGCTGCCCAGAGCGGCACCTACCGGGCCGAGCTCTCGTGGTCCGGATCCGTCGGCTCCGCCGCGGCTGTTGCCTCGGCTCTCCGCGGGTGGAACCACCTGCGTTTCGAGATCACCGAGGAGCCCACTGCCGGCACCGAGGGTGCCCGCTACTCCTACACGCCCGAGCTCGGTGTCTTCCACGCCGTCACCGGCGTCCACGGCGACATCATGATCCCCGAGGACCGGCTCAAGGCTGCCGTCGTCAAGGCTGCGCTCGGCGACACCACGATGCTGATCGAGATCGACAAGCTCCTCGGCAAGCCGTGGGACGACGAGCTCGAGACGTTCCGCCACGCAGGCGACGGCGCACCGGTGCGCTGGCTGCACCAGGTCGTCTGAGCGTCAGTCCCACCAGGGGTAGAACGCCGGCATCTGTGAGGCCTTGCCGGTGAACTCGGGATCACGCTTCTCGAGGAACGACTTCACGCCCTCCTTGCCGTCCTCGCGGCTCGCGTAGAAGATCGCCAGCGAGTCGGACTGGTGCGCGACCATCGGGTGGTCGGCGGCCATGTTCCGGTAGATCAGCTGCCGTGTGAGCGCGGTGGCGACGCGGGAGCGGTTCCGGGTGAACTTCCGCGCCAGCTCGTACGCCGCGGGGAGCAGGTCGTCGGGCGCGTGCACCGACCGCACGAGTCCCACCTCCTGGGTCTCCTCGGCAGTCATGATCTCGGCGGAGTAGAGCATCTCGAGGGCGCGCGAGACGCCGACGATGCGTGGCAGGAACCATGAGGAGCAGGCCTCGGGCGTGATCCCGATCTTGCCGAACACGAAGCCGATGCGCGCCTTCTCGGACGCCAGGCGCACGTCCATCGCGCAGATCATCGTGGCGCCGATGCCGACGGCTGCTCCGTTGACGGCCGCGATGACCGGCTTCTTGCAGTCGTAGATGGCGAGCGTGACGCGACCGCCGGTGTCGCGCACGCCGACCGCGACGGACGGGTCGTCGAGGCGCGACCGCATGTCCTCGTTGGTCGGGTCCTGGGCCTCGTCGAGACCGAAGACGTTGCCCTCGCGGGTGAGGTCCATGCCGGCACAGAACGCACGGCCGGCGCCGGTCACCACGATCGCGGCGACGTCGTCGTCCTCGCTGGCGCGTCGGAACGCGTGCTCGAGCTCGTCGGCCATCGTCAGCGTGAACGAGTTGAGCGCGTCCGGGCGGTTCAGCAGCAGCGTGAGAATGCCGTCGGCGACGTCGTACGACAGGGTCTCGTAGGTGGTCATGCCCCGCAGGATGCCAGACCGGTCCGGCCGCCGGTCAGACGAGGGCGGAGCGGATGAACTCCACGGCATCCGACACCCGGAGCAGACCGGCGACCTGGTCGTCCGGCACGCGAAGGCCGAACTTCTCCTCGATACCGACCGCGATCTCCAACAGGGACAGGGAATCGACGGTGAGGTCGTCGGTGAACGACGCGTCGGGGACCACCTGCTCAACGGGTACGCCGACCACCTGGTGCACGATCTCGGCGAGCGCCGGGAGGATCTCGCCGTCGGTGATGTTGCTCATCTTTGCTCCTGCTGTCGGGAGTGCGGGGCCGTATGGTTGGATCCTCGCACTGTCCACGCTGACCACCTGCCCAGGGTGTGCGGCATCGGAGGCAAGGAGCGGTTTCCATGCGCGCACCGCAGTTCGACATCCAGTACGTCACGCTCCACGGGCACAGGCGAGCCTTCGTCAAGGTCGGCTCCGGCCCCGTCATCCTGCTGCTCCACGGTCTCGCGTGCGACCACACGACCTGGTCGCCGGTGATCGCCGAGCTGGCCAAGCGCTACACCGTGATCGCCCCTGACCTGCTCGGCCACGGCCAGTCAGCCAAGCCGCGGGCGGACTACACCCTTGGCGGCTATGCCAACGGCATGCGCGACCTGCTGACGGTGCTCGACATCGATCGCGCCACGGTCGTCGGCCACTCCTTCGGGGGTGGTGTGGCGATGCAGTTCTCCTACCAGTTCCCCGAGCGCACCGAGCGGCTCATGCTGGTCTCCGCGGGTGGTCTCGGCGCCGAGGTGACCCCGCTGATCAAGGCGATCCAGGGCTTCGGTTGGGAGCCCGCCATGCGCCTGATCACCCGTCCCGGCATCCGGCACGCCGTCACCGGGGTGATGCGGGCCAGCACCGGACTGTGGCCGAAGCACACCCGCGACCTCGACGAGGTCGCTGACATCGTCGACAGCTGGGCAGACCGCCGCACGCGCTTCGCGATCCGCCACCTCGTGCGCGCGGTGATCGACTGGCGCGGCCAGATCGTCACCATGTCGGACCGCGCCTACCTCACGGAGGCCTTGCCGCTGGCCGTGCTGTGGGGCGAGGACGACCAGGTGCTTCCCGCGCGGCACCTGGAGATCGCCCGCACGCTCGCTCCCGGCGCGATCACGGAGCTCTTCGAGGACGCGGGCCACTTCCCGCACAAGGACCACCCCGAGGAGTTCGTCGCGTTCGTCGACCGGTTCATGACCGAGACCGAGCCCTCGGACTACTCCCGCGAGACGGTCGCCGAGCTGCTGCGCCGCGGCTCGCTGGTGGACATCCCGACGGCCGAGGGCGGCGACGCCCCGGTTGACCCGGTGCCCGCCGCCCTCGTCCGCTGAGCTGGTCCTGAGCGCCGCCGTCAGGCGTCGGCGCCCTCCTGTGCGAGTCCACCGACTGCGGTCGGGTCGTCGATCTGATACCTCGCGGCAGCCTGGGCCACGGCCTCCCGAGGCAGCTGGCCGGCATCGGCAAGGCCCTGCAGCGCCTGCACGACGACCGCGGCCGCGTCGATGTGGAAGAACCGCCGGGCAGCGGCCCGGGTGTCTGCGAAGCCGAACCCGTCCGCACCGAGCACGCGGTAGTCACCGGGGACCCAGCGCGCGATCTGCAGCGGCACGGCGCTCATGTAGTCGGAGACCGCCACGAACGGACCCTTCGCGCCGGCCAGCTTGTCCGCGACGTACGCCGTGCGGGCGGGCTGGTCGGAGTTGAGCAGGTTCCACTCCTCGGCCGCGATCGCATCGCGTGCCAGCTCGTTCCACGAGGTGACCGACCAGGTGTCGGCCACGACGCCCCAGTCGTCGGCAAGGATCTGGGCGGCCTCGGCGATCCACGGGTAGCCGACGCCGGAGGCGAGCAGTTGGACTCGCGGTGCGTCACCGTCGGAGTGGGCCCCGGCTGCGGTGGAGCCGGTCGAGACCTTGTGGATGCCTCGCAGGATGCCGTCGACGTCGACGTCCTCCGGCTCGGCCGGCTGGTCGACCGGCTCGTTGTAGACGGTGATGTAGAAGATGACGTTCTCGGGGCCCATTCCGTCGCTGCCCGCGCCGTACATCCGCTCGAGGCCCGAGCGCATGATGTGGCCGACCTCGTAGCCGAACGCGGGGTCGTAGTGCACGACCGCCGGGTTGGTCGCCGCGAGCAGCGGGGAGTGGCCGTCGGCGTGCTGCAGGCCCTCGCCGGTCAGCGTGGTGCGGCCCGCAGTGGCGCCGATCAGGAAGCCCCGGGCCAGCTGGTCGGCCATGGCCCAGATCGAGTCACCGGTGCGCTGGAAGCCGAACATCGAGTAGAAGATGTAGAACGGGATCATGTGCTCGCCGTGCGTGGAGTACGCCGAGCCGGCAGCGATCGCCGAACCCATCGCGCCCGCCTCGGAGATGCCCTCGTGGAGCATCTGGCCGGACGGTGAGGTCTTGTAGGCGAGCAGCATGTCGCGGTCGACCGGGGTGTAGGTCTGGCCGGCCGGGTCGTAGACCTTGGCGCTCGGGAAGAACGCGTCCATGCCGAACGTGCGGTACTCGTCGGGGGCGATCGGGACGAGACGGTTGCCGATCTCCGGGTCGCGCATCCACTCCTTGAGCAGTCGGACGGCGGCCATCGTGGTCGCCATCTTGTTCTTGCCGGCGCCCTTCTTCAGGCCGGCGTAGACCGCGTCGCCGGGCAGCTTGAGCGGCTTGGCGCGGTCGACCCGGCTGGGCAGCGGGCCACCCAGCGTCGCGCGGCGCTCGAGCATGTACTGGATCTCGGGGGAGTCCTGGCCCGGGTGGAAGAACGGTGCCGTGCCGGTCGCGTCGTAGAAGCTGTCGAGCTCCTTGTCGGAGATTGGCAGGTAGAGCCGGTCGCGGAACTGCTTGAGGCTGTCCTGGGACAGCTTCTTCATCTGGTGGGTGGCGTTCTTGCCCTCGAGCGAGTCGATGGTCCAGCCCTTGATGGTGTGGGCGAGGATCACGGTCGGCTGGCCGACGGTCTTGGTCGCGGCGTCGAACGCGGCGTACACCTTGCGATAGTCGTGACCACCGCGCGGGAGCTTCTCGATCTGCTCGTCGGTCAGGTGCTCGACCATGGCGCGCAGGCGCGGGTCCGGGCCGAAGAAGTGCTCACGGTTGTAGGCGCCGTTCTCGACCGAGAAGGTCTGGAACGCGCCGTCGGGGGTGGAGTTCATCTTGTTGACCAGCACGCTGTCGACGTCGCGCGCGAGCAGGTCGTCCCACTCGCGACCCCAGATCACCTTGATGACGTTCCAGCCGGCGCCGCGGAAGTTGGCCTCGAGCTCCTGGATGATCTTGCCGTTGCCGGTGACCGGGCCGTCGAGCTGCTGCAGGTTGCAGTTGACCACCCAGACCAGGTTGTCGAGCTCCTCGCGGGCGGCGATGCGGATCGCGCCGAGCGACTCGGGCTCGCCCATCTCTCCGTCGCCGAGGAAGGCCCAGACCTTCTGGTCGGAGGTGTCCTTGATGCCACGGTTGTCGAGGTAGCGGTTGAACCGCGCCTGGTAGATCGAGTTGATGCCGGTCAGGCCCATCGACACCGTGGGGAACTCCCAGAAGTCCGGCATGAGCCGGGGGTGCGGGTACGACGACAGCCCGGCGCCGACGCCGTGCTGGACCTCCTGGCGGAAGCGGTAGAGCTGCTGCGGGCTGAGCCGGCCTTCGAGGAACGCGCGGGCGTAGATGCCGGGGGAGGCGTGGCCCTGGATGAAGATCTGGTCGCCGCCGCCCGGGTGCTCCTTGCCGCGGAAGAAGTGGTTGAAGCCAACCTCGTAGAGGCTGGCGCTCGACTGGTACGTCGCGATGTGGCCGCCGACGCCGAGGCCGGGGCGGTTCGCGTCGGAGACCATGACCGCGGCGTTCCACCGGATGAAGGCGCGGATGCGGCGCTCGATGTGCTCGTCGCCGGGGAAGTAGGGCTCGCGCTCCGGCGGGATGGTGTTGATGTAGTCGGTGCTCCGCAGCGCTGGCACCCCGACCTGCTTCTCCCGCGCTCGTTCGAGCAGACGCAGCATGACGTAGCGGGCGCGTTCGCGCCCCCGTTCGCTGAGCATCGAGTCGAACGACTCGATCCAGTCCCGGGTCTCGTCAGGGTCGATGTCGGGGAGCTGGGTGGGGAGTCCCTCATGGATCACACGAGGAGTTGCCTGCCCAGGCGTCGGGGTGTCGTTGGTCACGATGTTCATCGTGGCACCGCTGGAGGCGACGCGCGAGTAACAAACGAACAGTGCGGATACGTTCACTCGGTGGTACGCATGTGGCGAGGCTTGCGTCACGGGGCGGTTCTCCGGTGGACTGTCCCTACGTTCGTGCGCGAGCACCCCGATGAACGGCACAGAGATCTGGAGGCGTCAGTTGAGTTCGACCACGGGTGGGGACACCACCCAGACCGCAGGCCCCGCGGGCCGGCTGGGTTTCGTTCCGGGCATGGTTATCCAGGAGCTCGGGTGGGACGACGACACTGACGACCAGCTCAGGATCGCGATCGAGGATGCGCTCGACGCCGACCTCGTGGACGCCGACTACGGCAATGTCGTGGACGCTGTCCTCCTCTGGTGGCGTGAGGACGACGGTGACCTCGTCGATGCCCTCGTCGACTCACTGACCGATCTCGTGGGCGGCGGCGCCATCTGGCTGCTCACCCCCAAGGTCGGCCGTCCCGGTGCCGTTGACCCTGCTGACATCGCCGAAGCCGCTCCGGTGGCAGGCCTGTCGCAGACGACCACGGCAGCGGTGAGCAAGGACTGGGTGGCCACCCGGCTGGTCGCCCCGAAGACCGTCGTACGCTGAGCCGTCCCCTCCGTGCCGGCTGCTGTCGGTCCTGCGGCGGAGGACGCCCAGCTAGCCCAGCACGCTGAGTAGGAGCAACGCAGGTGCAGAACGCCCCCCAGGTCCTCCGGGTCCTCGCCCGCTCGGGCATGGTTCGTCCGATCGGCCCACTGGCCGCGGTGAAGTCGCTGAAGACCGTCCTGGACTTCGGCATCGGCCCCGCCGGTGGTTTCACCGCGCTCGCGCTGCGTGCTCCGCGCAAGATCGGTCTGATCGATGAGCTCGGCGAGCTCACGTTCCAGCAGCTCGACCAGCGTTCCAACGCCCTGGCCCACGCGCTCGCCGAGCTCGGGGTCGGCGCCGGTGACGGTGTCGCGATCATGTGTCGCAACCACCGAGGCTTCGTCGACGCGTCCCTCGCTGCCGCCAAGGTCGGGGCGGACATGCTCTACCTCAACACCGCCTTCGCCGGCCCCCAGCTGGTCGAGGTGGTCGAGCGGGAGAAGCCGACCGTCGTCATCTACGACCAGGAGTTCACCCAGCTGCTCTCCGCCCTCGGCGACGTGAAGCGGATCGTGGCGTGGAAGGACTCCGACACCGAGGGCATCCCCGACATCGAGAGCCTGATCGCCTCGGGCTCGACCAAGCCGGTCAAGGCGCCCGCCAAGATGGGCCGGATCATCATCCTGACCTCGGGCACCACGGGCACGCCCAAGGGTGCGCCGCGCAGCGAGGCCGGCATCGACGCCGCGGCCGCGCTCCTCTCGCGCATCCCGATGAAGCGCGGCCAGCGCATCCACGTCGCCGCGCCGCTGTTCCACACGTGGGGCCTCGCGCACTGGCTGCTCGGCATGTTGCTGGAGACCACGATCGTGGTCACCCGCCGCTTCGAGCCGGAGGAGTTCCTCCGGATCATCGACGAGCAGCGCTGCGAAGGCGCCGTGGTCATCCCGGTCTTCCTGCAGCGTGTGCTGCAGCTTCCGGTGGAGATCCGCGCGAAGTACGACGTCAGCGGCCTCAAGGTCGTCGCGTCGTCCGGCTCGGCCCTGCCGGGCGACCTCGCCCAGCAGTGGATGGATGCCTTCGGCGAGAACCTCTACAACGTCTACGGCTCGACCGAGGTCGCCTACGCGTCCATCGCGACGCCTGACGACATGCGCTCGGCTCCCGGCACCGCCGGCAAGCCGCCGCTCGGCGCGGTCGTCCGCCTGTACGACGCGGACGACAAGCTGGTCGGGCCGCTCGACTCCGGCCGGATCTTCGTCGGCAACAGCATCCTCTTCGAGGGCTACACCGGCGGTGGCGGCAAGGCCGTCATCGACGGCCTGATGTCGTCGGGCGACGTGGGTCGCTTCGACAGCGAGGGCCGCCTCTTCGTCGAGGGCCGTGACGACGACATGATCGTCTCCGGCGGCGAGAACCTCTTCCCGCAGGAGGTCGAGGACTGCCTCGTCCGCCACGAAGCGGTTGTCGAGGCAGCCTGTGTGGGCGTCGAGGACGCCGACTTCGGCAAGCGTCTCCGCGGGTTCGTGGTCGTCTCCACCGAGATCACCGAGGACGAGCTCAAGGACTGGGTGAAGGCCAACCTGGCCCGCTTCAAGGTGCCCCGCGAGATCATCTTCGTGCCCGAGCTGCCGCGCAACGCGACCGGCAAGATCCTCAAGCGCGAACTGGTGACCTGGACGGTCGAGTGATCGAGGTTGGTCAGGTCGCTCCGGACTTCGTCCTGCGCGACCAGTTCGCCCAGGACGTGAGCCTCAGCTCGTTCCGCGGCAAGAAGAACGTCCTGTTGTTCTTCTACCCGTTCGCGTTCTCCGGGGTCTGCACCGGCGAGCTCGGGGGAGTGCGCGACCGGCTCGACGAGTTCCTGACCTTCGACAGCGAGCTGCTCGCGATCTCGTGCGACCCGACGTACGCGCTGCGTGCCTTCGCGGACCACGACGGCCTCAACTTCCCGCTGCTCTCGGACTACTGGCCACACGGCGCCGTCACCTCGTCGTACGGCGTCTTCGACGAGCGCCGTGGCGCGCCGCACCGGTCGTCGTTCGTCATCGATCGCGACGGAATCGTGCGCTGGAGCATCCACAACGAGCGCCACGATGCACGCGATCTTGACGAGCACCTGGCCCAGCTCAGGGCCCTGGCCTAGACCGGGTTTCGCCGCTTTCCACAGAATTCGTCGATTTCCGGGACAGGGAGTCCCCGGGTGTCGGAGAATTCTGGTGTTGCGACCGCCGGAGACCCGAGACTCTGGCGGTCGCAACTCATTTCAGCGGGTCCGGTTTCGGACGTGGTTTCCGATCGCCAGAAGCGCTCGCGTAGTGTGATCCGCCGAGCAAGGGCGTGTAGCTCAGCGGTAGAGCTTCCGGTTTACACCCGGACGGTCGGGGGTTCGAACCCCTCCGCGCCCACCAGCCTTCGTGGCAGAGTCGGACCATGATCGTTCCGTTCAGCGTCCGTGACTTCCTCGACCGCGCCGAGAGCGTCTACGGCGACCGGGTTGCCCTCCACGACGAGCCCGACCAGCCGGCCCGTCCGCTGCCCGACCTCACCTGGCGTGAGGTGGCGGCGCTGGCCCGCCGGCAGGCCGCTCGCCTCGACGCACTGGGCATCGCGCCCGGAGACCGCGTCGCCGTGGTCTCCCAGAACAGCGCCCGCCTGCTCACCTCGTTCTTCGGGGTCTCCGGCTGGGGCCGGGTCCTCGTCCCGGTCAACTTCCGGCTCAGCGCTGACGAGGTCGCCTACATCGTGGAGCACTCCGGTGCGCGGGTGCTCTACGTCGACCCCGAGCTCGAGGACGCGCTCGCGGGGGTGAAGTGCGAGCACCGCTTCCTGCTCGGCAACGACGACGACCTGTACGCCGCGCCCGGCAGCGAGCCGGCCCCGTGGGAGCCGGACGAGGACGCCACGGCGACGATCAACTACACCTCGGGCACGACCGCGCGCCCCAAGGGCGTGCAGATCACCCACCGCAACATCTGGACCAACACGGTCATCTCCGGCCTGCACATGGGCGTGAGCGACCGCGACGTCTACCTCCACACGCTGCCGATGTTCCATGCCAACGGCTGGACGATGCCGTTCGTGACCACGGGTCTCGGGGTCCCGCAGGTCGTGCTGCGCAAGGTCGACGGAACCGAGATCCTGCGCAGGATCGAGCGCCACGGAGTGACCCTGATGTGTGCCGCCCCGGCGGTCATCAACGCGGTGCTCGACGCGCTCCCGGACTGGGAGGGCGAGGTGCCCGGGCGCGACCGGGTCCGGGTGGTGGTGGCGGGTGCTCCGCCCCCGACCCGCACCGTTGCGCGGGTGGAGACCGAGCTGGGCTGGGAGTTCATCCAGATCTACGGCCTGACCGAGACCTCGCCGCTGCTGACGGTGAACCGCACCCGCTCCGAGTGGGACGACCTCACCCCGGAGGAACGCGCCGGCAAGCTGGTCCGCGCGGGCGCTCCGGCGCTCGGCATCCGCGTCCGGACCGATGCGGAGGGAGAGATCCTGGCCCGCGGCAACCACGTGCTCGCGGGCTACTGGGAGCAGCCCGACGAGAGCGCAGCGGCACTCGAGGGCGGCTGGTTCCACACCGGTGACGGCGGCGCGATCGACGGCGAGGGCTACCTCGCGATCAGCGACCGCAAGAAGGACGTCATCATCACCGGTGGCGAGAACGTGTCCTCGATCGAGGTCGAGGACTGCCTCTTCTCACACCCGGCAGTCGCCGAGGTCGCCGTGATCGGCGTACCGAGTGAGAAGTGGGGCGAGACCATCAAGGCGCTCGTCGTGCTGGCACCGCGAGGCTCGGTGACCGAGGCCGAGCTGATCGCCTGGTGCAAGGAGCGACTGGCTGGCTACAAGGCACCCACCTCCGTCGAGGTCCGCGCGCTGCTGGCCCGCACGGCGACCGGCAAGCTGCAGAAGTTCAAGCTGCGCGAGCCCTACTGGGACGGTCAGCAGCGCGGCGTTCACTGACGATCCGTTGCGATCGGTCGCGAGGCTGCGAGACTGGCCGCGTGACGGACCCGGTCCAGACCTACCTTGCCGCGCAGCAGCGCGCTCTCATCTCTGGTGAGGAGCTCCTCACGGTCGGTGATCGTGCAGGGGTGCACCCGAGCCGCGTGGCCGTACGCCGCAGCCGCAGCACGCTGCGAACGTTCCCGGCGGCCGTCCCGGACCAGCAGCGAGACGCGCTGGACGCAGCGCTGCGAGCGCACGCCCAGCGCCTGGGGGAGGTCCGCGACCTCGAGGTGCTGCAGGAGGTCCTCGAGGAGCGTGCGGAGGGTGCGCTGGCCGCGTGGATCGGCGAGCAGCTCGACGAGGACCTGGCAGGTGCCTGGCGGCACGTCCAGGCGGCACTCGCCGACGTGACGCCGGGTGAGCTGCAGGTCCTCTACTCGGCGGCCCTGGACGTGGTCCGGCCGCTCGATCATGCTGAGCTCGAGCACCAGGCGAAGCGTGCCGGCAAGCGTGCGCTGCGGCGGTTGCGACGGGCCGGTGACGACCCCGAGCTCCTGCACGACGCCCGCAAGTCCGCGAAGCGGGCTCGCTACTCCGCGGAGCTGGTGGGAGACGCGCAGACCGCTGCACGCTTCGAACGGATCCAGGGCATCCTCGGCGACCACCGCGACCTCGTCGTCGCTCGTGCGTGGCTGGCCTCGGCACCGGTCCCGGACGAGCTGCGTGATGACGCACGCGCCCTCGTCGTGCGCCTCGAGGTGGGTGCAGCGGCAGTTCTCGAGCAGCGCATTCCCTAGGGTGGGCGCCATGAGTCTGCCCCTCGGAGATGTCGTCCAGCTGCTGCACACCTGGTACCCGCCCTCGACGGCCGAGTCATGGGACGCGGTCGGCCTCGTCCTCGGCGACCCTGCGGACGAGGTGCGGAAGGTCCTCTTCGCCGTCGACCCGTCCGAGGCGGTCGCGCGAGAGGCTGCCGAATGGGGGGCCGACCTCCTGGTCGTGCACCACCCGCTCTTCCTGTCGCCGGTCACCAGCGTTGCAGCGACCACCCCCAAGGGCCGCACGCTCTCGATCCTCGCCAAGGCCGGTTGCGCGCTCCTGACCGCCCACACGAACGCCGACCAGGCCGTCGGTGGGGTGTCGGAAGCGATGGCCACAGCGCTCGGACTGAGCGACCTCGAGCCGTTGATCCCGGCCCCGATGGAGCCGCTCGACAAGCTGGTGGTCTTCGTCCCCGCAGACGCGGCCGCGCCGGTCCGTGCCGCGATGGCGGATGCCGGCGCAGGCGCGATCGGTCACTACGACCACTGCTCGTTCCAGGCGCCCGGAGAGGCCCGTTTCCGGCCCCTCGAAGGAGCCGACCCCGCGATCGGCACCATCGGCACGATCGAGGTCGTCGCCGAGGAGCGCCTGGAGATGGTGCTCCCGCGACGGTTGCGCACGGCTGTCGTGAGCGCGATGAAGGCGGCCCATCCCTACGAGGAGCCGGCCCATGACCTGGTCGAGCTCGCCGACCCGGGGCTCACCACCACCGGCACCGGCCGCCGTGGTCTGGTCGAGCCGACCACGCTCACCGCGTTCGCCGAGGCGGTCGCCGCCGCACTGCCGGCGACGGCCCACGGCGTACGCATCGCAGGCGATCTGGACCGCGAGGTACGCCGCGTGGCGGTGTGCGGCGGAGCCGGCGACTTCCTGCTCGATCGTCTCGCCGGCAGCGACGTGGATGTCTACGTGACCTCGGACCTGCGGCACCACCGTGCGGCCGAATTCGTGGAGCAGGGCGGTCCCGCGCTGCTCGACGTGGCGCACTGGGCGGCGGAGTGGACGTGGCTTCCGGTGGTCGAGGCGCGGCTCGTTGCTGCCGTGGGCGATACTTTGGAGACCCGCGTCAGCACGGTGAACACCGACCCGTGGACCGACCGCATCTGACCTCTCTCACGACACCTGAACAGCCCTAGCCAGGAGCCTCCGCTGAAAGCCGACCCGAACGCCCAGCTCAAGTTGCTCGATCTCGCCGCGATCGACGCGCGGATCAACCAGCTGACGCACCAGCTCGCCACGATCCCGGAGGCCGCCGAGCTCGCCGCCCTCGACGCGGGCCGCACGGCTCTGGTCGACCGGGTCCGTGACGCACGGATCCTGGTCGACGACCTGAACAAGGAGCAGAAGCGGGCCGACAACGACGTCGAGGCGGTCAAGACCCGTCGCGAGCGGGATCGCAGCCGCATGGACCAGGGCCTGATCACGAACCCCAAGGACCTCGAGCGCATGGTGCACGAGCTGGAGTCCCTGGAGCGCCGGATCAGCAACCTGGAGGACGAGGAGCTCGAGGTCATGGAGCGGCTCGAGGCCGCCCAGATGGAGCTCGGCTTCGCGACGGCCGCCGTCGATGAGGCCAACGACAAGCGTGAGCCGCTCGAAGCAGCGCGCGCCGAGAAGGCCGCCTCGCTCGAGAAGGAGCTCGCCGCGGCCAGTGGTGACCGCACCTGGGCGACCAGCGACCTGCCGGCCGACCTGCTCGCGCTCTACGAGCGGATCCGCGCCAAGCAGGTCATCGGCGCGGCCGAGCTGCGCGCGCGTGAGTGCGGCGGCTGCCGGCTGACACTGAACGCGCTCGAGATGGCCGACATCGCGAAGAAGCCTGCGGACGAGGTCATCCGTTGCGAGGAGTGCGACCGGATCCTGGTGCGCACTCCGGAGTCGGGTCTGGCGTGACCGCGGGGCTCGACGGCTCGGACGGCTCCGCGGGAGCGGACGGCACCAAGGCTGCTCCGGCCCGGGGCTGGAGCTTTCCCGGTCAGCCGCCGACCCGGCTGGTCCTGATCCGCCACGGCGAGACCGACCACACGACCGAGCGGCGCTTCTCCGGGGGACTGCTGTCGGCCAACCCGGGGCTCAACGACACCGGCCGCTCGCAGGTGCAGGCCACCGCAGAGTGGCTGGCCCCGGTCGCGGACCAGATCGACGTCGTGCTGGCCTCACCGGTGCGCCGCACCCGTGAGTCGGCGGAGATCGTCGCGGCCGGACTCGGCAAGCACGAGGTGCTGATCGACGACGGGTTCGCCGAGATGGAGTTCGGCACCTGGGACGGCATGACCTTCGTCGAGGTCTCCGAGGTCTTCCCCGAGGAGCTGCAGACCTGGTTCGGCTCGATGGACCACGCGCCGGGTGGCGGAGAGTCGTTCCGCTCGGTGGAGAAGCGTGTCCTCGAGGGCCTGGACCGGGTCCTGACCACCTACGCGGGCAAGACGGTCGCGCTGGTCAGCCACGTGACCCCGATCAAGACGCTGGTCGCGCACGCGCTCGAGGCGCCGTTGACCAGCCTCTACCGGCTCGAGCTCACTCCGGCGTCGGTCACCGTGCTGTCCTACTTCGTCGGTGGCGAGAACGGTGACGAGCGCATGGCGTCCATGCGGACCTTCAACGCCACCCCGAGCGCGACGGCATTCCCGCTCTGACGCTCAGATCTCACTGACGACCACGTCGAGCTGGGTGCCCTTGCGGGTGGGCTGATGAACCTCGACGTCCCAGCCCAGCTCGACCAGCAGGTCCGCGAACCCGTCGGGGGTGCGCGGGTTCCCGCCGTGCTCGAGCACCGCACGCACGATGCGCCCCTTGGTGGCCTTGTTGAAGTGACTGACCACCTTGCGGGTGCCGTTGTGCTCGTGGAGGACGCGCACGGTCGCCACGCGGTCGGCGAGGTCCGCAGGCGGACGCCAGAACGCGGCGTACATCGTCGACCGGAGATCGACCAGCAGGCCGTTGCCGAGCGCCTCGCGGACCGCGGGCTCGAGCGCCTCGCGCCACACGCCCGCGACCGGACCGAGGCCGGGGATCGTGACGTCGCCGGAGAGCCGGTACGCCGGGATGGCGTCGTTGGGCCGCACCAGGCCGAACAGGCTGCTCGCAACGGCCACCCGGGTGTTGGCCCGTCGCTTCGCGGCGGCAGAGAGAGTGGCGAAGCCGAGCGCGTCGTAGAGCACGCCGGTGTAGATCTTGTCCGCGCGCGTGGTCGCGCTGGTGCGCAGCGCGGCGTTGAGGTGCACGAGCTCGCTCTGGCTGCTGCCGAGGCCGAGGGTTGCGGCGGCCCGCTCGAGCAGGAGCGCGTTCTGCATCGGCACGTCGGGATCGGCATCGACACGGCACAGGTCGACCAGCGCGGCGAGGACCTGGGTGCGCGCGTCGGTGAGAGCGGGGGAGCCGAGCGCGGTGAGGTCGAGTGCCGGGCCACGGCGCGGGGCGGACTTGCCCTCGCTGGGCGGCAACAGGATCAGCACGGACGAATGCTAGGGGGTGGGCGTCGTGGAACGCCGTAACCGGGGTCACCGGAGGGGTGTGATCTCGCCCCCTGAGTTCACCTCTGGTTAGGGTGACCGGCATGGCGAAGCGTGTGGTCCGGGTCCGCAGGTTGTCCGATGGTGTTGCTGCAACGACGCTTCGCGACGGGATTGCAGCGATCCAGACCGAGCTCCAGGTGAGCCCGGAGTTCCCGCCGGAGGTGGAGGCCGCCGCCGTTGCGGCCGCCGCGGCGCCGCGCCTGCCCGAGCTGGATCGCACCGACGTCCCGTTCGTGACGATCGACCCGGAGGGTTCGATGGACCTCGACCAGGCCCTCCACGTGGAGCGCACCGGCGACGGGTTCACGGTCCACTACGCGATCGCGGACCTGGCTGCGTTCATCACGGCCGGTGACCCCGTCGACGTCGAGGCCAACAGGCGCGGCGAGACGCTCTACGGCGCGGACTCCAAGATCCCGTTGCACCCCAAGGCCATCTCCGAGGCGGCGGGTTCTCTGCTGCCCGACCAGGTCCGCCCCGCGCTGCTGTGGACCATCACGCTCGACGTGCGCGGTGAGCAGACCGACGCGAAGGTCGAGCGAGCCCTGGTGAAGTCCCGCTCCCGCCACGCGTACGACGAGGTGCAGGAGCAGCTCGACTCCGGCTCGGCCGACGAGGTCTTCGTCGTGCTCAAGGAGATCGGCCAGTTGAGGATCGCGCTCGAGGCGGCCCGCGGTGGCGTGTCCCTGCCGATCCCGGAGCAGGAGATCGACGTCGACGGCGACACCTGGCGCCTCGAGTTCCGCGCCCAGGCGCCCGTCGAGCAGTGGAACGCCCAGATCTCGCTGCTCACCGGCATGGCCGCGGCCCAGATCATGCTCAAGGGCGGCGCGGGCATCCTGCGCACGCTGCCTCCCGCCGACCCGCGCGACGTCGCCCGGCTGCGGCGTACTGCTGCTGCGCTGAAGGTCGACTGGCCGGCCGGGATGGACTACCCCACCTTCGTCCGCTCGCTCGACCCGACCCAGCCGTCGCATGCCGCCATGGCGGTCTCCTGCACCCGACTGCTGCGCGGATCCGGGTACGCCGGGTTCCAGGGCGCCGCGCCCGAGCAGCCGCGGCACAGCGCGATCGCCGCCGAATATGCCCACGTGACTGCGCCGCTGCGCCGGCTGGTCGACCGCTACGCCCTCGAGTGCTGCATCGCCTTCTGCGCTGGCACCGACGTCCCGGCCTGGGCGCTCGAGAAGCTCTCCGTCGTGCCGGACACGATGCGGGAGTCGTCGCGCAAGGCACACGGCTATGAGAACGCCATCGTCGACCTGGTCGAGGCGGGCGTCCTCGCTCCCTGTGTCGGGCAGTCCTTCGACGCGGTCGTCGTCGACGTGGACGACCGCAAGCCGACCCGCGGCCGCGTCACCCTTGCCGATCCCGCGGTGGAGGCAGACCTCGACTCTGCCGGGCCGATTCCGCTGGGCCAGGCTGTGACGGTCAGGCTGGCGACAGCAGACACCGCCCAGCGGCGGGTCGCCTTCACACTGTGAGATGGGCGGCCCGACACGCCGTGGCCTACACTCGCGGATGCGGAGGGGCTGGCCGGGCGACCGCGTTCGTGTCCTTCGGGATGCGGCCGAGGAAGGTCCGGGCTCCACAGAGCAGGGTGGTCGCCAACAGCGACCCGGGGCAACCCGCGGGACAGTGCCACAGAGAACAGACCGCCTTCCGGGCAACCGGGAGGTAAGGGTGAAACGGTGGTGCAAGAGACCACCAGTACGCCGGGTGACCGGCGTAGCTAGGTAAACCCCACCCGGAGCAAGATCGAACAGCACGTGCCTGAGGGCTGCTCGCCCGAGCGTGCGGGTAGATCGCTTGAGGCGGCCGGCAACGGTCGTCCTAGATGGATGGTCGCCAGCCGGTCGGTCGTGAGGCCGACCGGGGAACAAAACCCGGCCTATGAGCCAGCCCCTCCGCACACAGGCCGGATCGGGAAGAGAAGGCGTCCGACGAGCGTTTGCTCACCATGAACGAGTTCGACGAGATCGCCGCCCCTGCCATCGTGTTCCCGGGGCAGCGGGCCCCGGAGCGGGCCTACGCCACGGCGTACGACCTGATCGAGCGGCGCTCCCCGAAGGAGGCACTCGAGGTCATCGAGGCCGCGCTGGAGATCGAGCCCGCGGACCGGGGTCTGCGCAGCCTGCGGGCCTGGGCGTACCTCAAGCGGGCGCAGCTGAACAAGGCCGAGGCGGAGCTGCGTGCTCTTGTCGAGGAGGTGCCGGACGACGACTGGGCCCGCCACGCGCTCGGACGCGCGCTGGAGCGGCAGAACCGGCTCGCCGAGGCGCTCCCGCACCTGCGGCTGGCGTACGCCATGTCCGGTGAATACGACCACGGTGCGGCCGTGCTGCGGGTCGAGCGCTTCCTCAGCTCCTGAAGGTGATCAGGGCTTGACCACGATCCTGGTCGAGCCCGCGGTAAACGCGGTGATCTCCTGTGCCGTGCGCATCGTGACGCGCATGCAGCCGTGGGACACCTTGAGGTTGGTGCCGAGGTACCAGTCCGGGTGGATCTGGTTGCCGCTGGTGCGGTAGACCGGCACGCGGTGGAAGCCGACGCCGCACTGGCCGGTGACCAGCCGCGTGAAGTAGTCGAGGCGCAGCGTCTTCGAGTAGTCGAGCCCGTAGCGGCTGTGCGCGGGACGCCCGCAGTCCGAGCCGCTGCGGTAGGTGCCGGAGCGCCACACCGTCGGGTTGTCGATCATCCCGCCCTGCCACTTGATCGTGCCGTCGCTGCGGACCAGCCAGATCCAGTTCTGGGTGCGGTCGACGACGATGCGCCGACCCGTCCCGGAGTACGCCGGGACCGGGCGCCGGTTGCACGCGATCTTCTTCGTGGCCGTCAGCTTGTTCCAGGTGGTGCTGTTCATCCAGCCGACCTGGGCGAGCCGGTTGGCGGCCTGGAAGCGGATGATCGCGGCAGTCGTGTGCGTGCCCGCCCGTCCGTCGACCAGACCGGCGTCGCAGCCGAGTCCGTTGAGCAGGCGCTGCGCGTTCGCGAGCGTGTGCTTCACCGTGGTGGTGGTGGTCGTCGTCGGGCTCGGCGTGGGGGAGGTGGTCGTCGTCGGTGTCGGGGTGGGACTCGTGGTGGTGCTCGCCGTGGTGGTGGGCGACGGGGTCGCGTCCGTCGTGCGCGGCGTACCGAAGGCGGAGCCGCCGCCGAGCAGGAGCGTGGTGGCCACGATTCCGGTGATCGCTTGCATTCGTCGCATGTGTGCCCCCAAGGCTCCCGAGTGTTTGTCTCTCTCTGGTGAGACGCACGAGCGACCCGAACGGTTGCGCTTCCCAAGGATCAACTTCGGGGATCCTTGCAGGGCGCGGAAGACGGGTCAGGACAAACGGGTGATCTGCACGTCAACAAACATCGACGAGGTGACGCCACCGCTGTAGATGCCCGAGAGCGGCCGCACGTCGCGGTAGTCGCGTCCGGCGGCGATCGCCACGTGGCGGTTGCCGACGGGCTCGTCGTTGGTCGGGTCGAACCCGCGCCAGCCGGCGTCCCACCACTCGACCCAGGCATGCGACTCGCCCGTGACCGTGACACCGGCCTGCGGCTCCTTGTCGGGGTGCAGGTAGCCCGAGACGTAGCGCGCCGGGATGCCCAGCGCGCGCAGTGAGCCGACGACGAGGTGGGCCAGGTCCTGGCAGACACCGGCACGCTGCTCCCATGCCACCGACGCAGGAGTGAGTACGTCGGTCGCTCCGGGCATGTAGGTGATCTCCTCGTGCACCAGCGCGCAGATCTCGCGAGCCGCGTTGCCCGGGCGCGAGGCGCGTGAGGCGATCTCCTTGACCGCGAGCATCAGCTCCTCGGGCGGCGCGACCAGGTCATCGGTGGTGGCGAGGTACTCGCACTGGGCGTCGGCGACGTCGGGGGAGAGCACCTCTGACCAGGCCAGCGACGGCGGCGCCGCGGTGGCCCGGTTGGTGTGCACCGTGGCGATCGAGGTGACCCGCAGCGACTCGTGCGGCTCGTTGATCTCGAAGGCGGTGACCTGCGTGCCGAAGTAGTCGCGGTAGCTGTAGGCCCAGGGAGTCGGAGCGATGTCGAGGCGCGTGTGCACCACGATCTGCTCGGCGGAGGTGCCGGGCGTCAGCCGTGCCTCGTTGTACGACGCCTTGGCGGCGCCGTCGTACTCGTAACCGGTGGTGTGGACGATGCGCAGCTGCATCAGACCCGCCCTCCTTGCCATTCGGTCGCCTCTGCCCCGGCGAAGTAGCGACGGCTGACCGCCTCGGTGGCTGCCGCACAGGTCTGCTGGAGCCGCTCCATCTCGGCGGGCAGGTCGGCGACGACGTCGCTGAGAGCGCGGTACTCGAGATCGGCGCGGGTGCGGCCGAGCAGCCGCTGCGCGTCGTTCTGGAAGCCGGCGCGCTGGCCTCCGGACTCGAGGTTCTCGAGGCACAGCTCGGCGCGCGAGAGCGAGTGCACGACCGAGCGCGGGAAGAGCCGGTCGAGCAGCAGGAACTCCGCGGCCTCACGGTCGGTCTCGAGCCCGCGGTAGGTGCGCAGGAAGGCCTCGTAGCCACCACAGGCACGCAGGGTCGACGTCCATGCGGTCACCGAGCCGGAGGACGCCAGAGCGGCCGTTGCGACCAGGCGGGCGGTCATGTCCGCACGCTCGATCGACCGGCCGAGGACCAGGAACTGCCAACCCTCGTCGCGGGTCATCGTGGCGTCCGCGGTGCCGTTGACCAGAGCGGCACGGTCGCGGACCCAGCCGAAGACCGTGGGTGGTCGCAGCGTGCGGAAGCGGCCGGACGGGATGGCGCGCCAGGTGGTGTTGATCGCCTCCCACAGCGGTTCCGACAGCGTTTCGCGGGCCCGCCGGGCGGACTCGCGGGCAGCGGCCAGCGTCGCTGCGATCGAGGCGGACGAGTTGACGTCGTAGGCGAGGAGGTCGAGGACCGCGCGGGAGGTGACCGGCTTGTCGTCGGCTGCCTCCACGCCCATGATCGACAGCAGCGTGCGGCAGGTCGTGTCCTCGTCGATCGACGAGTCCTCGAGCATCAGCTGCAGCTGGACGTCGAGGATCCGTGCGGTGTCCTCGGCTCGCTCGACATAGCGTCCGATCCAGAACAGGGACTCGGCGATCCGGCTCAGCATGCGCCGTCCTCCTGTCCGCTCACTCCGGTGGTTGTGGTGTCTGGCGCGAACGCCTGTTCCTGTTGCTGCTGCTGGTTCGACATCTGCAGCGAGGGCCCGGCGCTCTGCGGCGAGGGCGTGATCGGCTCGCGCGGTTTCGCCGGGAGCACGTCGACCTCGGCGGCGTGGCCGGAGAGGACCCAGGTGTCCTTGGAGCCACCGCCCCGCGAGGAGTTCACGATCAGCTCGCCCTCGGCCAGCGCGACGCGGGTCAGGCCGCCCGGGAGCACCCACACCTTCTGCCCGTCGTTGACCGCGAACGGGCGCAGGTCGACGTGGCGCGGCGCCATCTTGCCGCCAACGTAGGTCGGGACGGTGGAGAGCTGGACGACCGGCTGCGCGATCCAGGACCGGGGGTCCTCGAGGATCTTGCCGCGCAGCTCGTCGAGCTCGGCGACCGCGGCAGCCGGGCCGATCACGATGCCCTTGCCGCCCGAGCCGTCGACCGGCTTCAGCACCAGCTCGTCGAGGCGGTCGAGGACCTCCTCGAGGTGGTCCGGCTCGCCGCATCGCCAGGTGTCGACGTTGCGCAGCACCGGCTCCTCGCTCAGGTAGTAGCGGATCAGGTCGGGCATGTAGGTGTAGACGAGCTTGTCGTCGGCGACGCCGTTGCCGATCGCGTTGGCGAGGGTGACGTTGCCGGCCCGTGCCGCGTTGACCAGACCCGGGCAGCCGAGCATCGAGTCACCACGGAAGTGCACCGGGTCGAGGAACTCGTCGTCGACGCGGCGGTAGATCACGTGCACCTGGGCGAGGCCCTGGGTGGTCCGCATCATCACGCGGCCGCGGCGGCACACCAGGTCACGACCCTCGACCAGCTCGACGCCCATGCGCCGGGCGAGGAGGGCGTGCTCGAAGTAGGCACCGTTGTAGACACCCGGGGTCAGCACGACCACGGTCGGGTCGCTGACACCCGCGGGCGCAGCCGCACGGAGGGCGGCCAGCAGGCGCTGCGGGTAGGCGGCGACCGAGCGGATCCGGTGGCGGGCGAAGCTCTCCGGAAGAGCGCCCGAGATCGCGCGCCGGTTGGTCATCACGTAGGAGACACCGGAGGGCACGCGCACGTTGTCCTCGAGGACGCGGAACTCGCCGTCGGCGTCGCGGATCAGGTCGATGCCGGAGACGTGGACGCGCACACCGTTGGGCGGGGCGATGCTCGCCGCGGCCCGGTGGTAGTGGCTGGAGGTGGTGATCACCGAACGCGGGATCACTCCGTCCTCGAAGGCGCGCCCCGCGTCGTACACGTCGGCGAGGAAGAGCTCGAGCGCCTTCACGCGCTGCTGCACACCGACGTCGACCCGTGCCCAGGCATCGGGCTCGATCACGCGGGGCAGGATGTCGAGCGGGAACGCCCGCTCCTCGCCGCCGATGTCGAAGGTGACGCCTTGGTCGAGGTAGCTCGCGGCCAGCGCATCGACGCGTGACTTGAGGTCCACCTCCGAGAGGTCCTCGAACGCATCGTGGAGACCTGCGTAGGGCGCTCGTGACGTGGCGCCCTCGAACATCTCGTCGTAGGCCGCTCCGGGCTTGTATCCATCAAACGTGCCGTGCATGTCTCGGAACCTAGGCCCTTGGCGTTTCGGGTTTGTTGCAGGAGCGTGACTCGGCCGCGCGTGTCGGCGATATATCCGTCAGGAGATCGCTGGCGAGGTCCCTGGCGAGATCCGCGCTCCGGGTGGTCATGGCGTGGTCAGCACTTCGGCGCCGTCGGCGGTCACGAGGAGGGTGTGCTCGAACTGGGCACTCCGCTGGAAGTCCCGGGTCACGACCGTCCAGTTGTCGTCCCACATCGTCCACTCGTGGGTGCCGAGGTTGAGCATCGGCTCGATCGTGAAGGTCATGCCGACCTCGATCAGGTCGTCGTAGTGCGAGTCGTCGTAGTGGGGCACGATCAGCCCGCTGTGGAACGCGGTGCCGATGCCGTGCCCGGTGAACTCACGCACGACGCCGTAGCCGTGGCGCCGGGCGTAGGACTCGATGACGCGGCCGATCACGTTGATGCGGCGACCCGGCTTCACCGCGGCGATCGCGCGGTCGAGCGAGATCTTCGTGCGCTCGACGAGCAGGCGGGTCTCCTCGTCGACGTTGCCAGCCAGGAACGTCGCGTTGGTGTCGCCGTGGACGCCGTTGATGAATGCGGTGATGTCGATGTTGACGATGTCGCCGTCCTCCACGACCCGGTTGTCCGGGATGCCGTGGCAGACCACTTCGTTGACGCTCGAGCACAGGCTCTTGGGGAAGCCGCGGTAGCCGAGGGTCGAGGGATAGGCACCGTTGTCGCAGAGGAACTCGTGCCCGATCCGGTCCAGCTCGTCGGTGGTGATGCCCGGTGCGACTGCGGCGCCGACCAGCTCCCGGGCCTGGGCGGCCAGCTTTCCGGCGATCCGCATCCGATCGATCGTCTCGGCGTCCTTGACCTCGCTGCCGGTGAACTTCGCCGGCGCCGGCTTGTCGACGTACTCCGGGCGAGCGATGTGGGCGGGCACCGGGCGTCGTGGGGACACGACTCCCGGAAGTACGGAGGGCTGGGGGGCAACGACTGGCATGGACCGAGTGTAGTTTCGGCTCTATGAGTGAGAACGAGGAGTACTGGTTCTGCCTGACCCACCACGCCGTCGAGACGAGGGAGGGCTGCCGCAACCAGGACCGCCTCGGTCCCTATGCGACCGAGGCCGAGGCCGCCCGCGCGCTCGACAAGGTGGAGGAGCGCAACGAGGCCTGGGAGAGCGACCCGGCCTGGAACGACCCCTCCGACTCCCCAGCAGGGGAGTGAGCGGCCAGCGGCACGGCCAGCCGGTTCGCCCGGTCGTCTCGCCGTGGCCGTTCGTCGGCATGGTGGGGATGGCGGCCACCTTCTTCCCGTACGCCGCGTCCGGCCTCGTCGCGCCGGCGTACGGCGTCGTGGGGCTGATGGTGATCTGGGTGGCCTTCCTGGTCGTCGCGTGCCGCTGGTGGACCCGGCGACCGCGCCTCGTCCCGGTGGTCCCCCTGGTCGCGATCGCCGTGCTCTTCGCTGTGGTCTGGTTCGGCGGAGCGTTCCTCGAGTGGACCCCCTGATCCCTCCCCGCCGAAAGGCCAGGTCTGGCGGGCCGAGAGGTCGGGTCTGGCGGAATATCAACCAGATGGTTGACAATCGGAAGTGCGGGGCGTTGACTATTTCTCAACCACTTGGTTGAGGAGATGTGATGACGGATCAGCTGTCCCGGGTCTTTGCCGCGCTGGCCGACCCGACCCGGCGCGACCTGGTCGCACGGCTTGCCAGCGACGGCGAGGCGAGCGTCGGCGACCTCGCCGCGCCGTACCCGGTGAGCGTGCAGGCCGTCTCCAAGCACCTCAAGGTCCTCGAGGACGCGGGTCTCGTGTCGCGCGGCGAAGGTGGCCAGCGCCGCCCGGTCCGCCTTGAGGCCGAGGTGTTCGACCTGATGACCAGGTGGATCGAGCGCTATCGCCGAGAGGCCGAGGAGCGGTACTCCCGCCTCGACGCCGTCCTGGCGGAGCTCTCGGACGACCAGTCGGTCAAGCAGTCCGTCGAGCAGTCCATCGAGCAGTCCATCGAGCAGGAGAGAGGCGCGTCATGAGCACGTTGCACCCGAGCCAAGGCACGAAGCACGAGACCGGGATCGTCGCCGATCCGGCCATCCCCGTCATCACCATCACCCGCGAGTTCGACGCGCCTCCGGCCGCCGTCTTCCGTGCGCACGTCGATCCGGAGCTCTTCGCGCGGTGGTGCGGGCCGCGCACCATCGACATGAGGATCGACCACTGGGACGCCCGTACCGGAGGCGCGTGGCGCTACACCGCGATTCGCGAGGGGGAGGAGATTGCCCGCTTCTTCGGGTCCTTCCACGAGGTGCGCGAGCCGGACCGCATCGTGCAGACCTTCACCTACGAGGGCGGGGGAGACGGCGTCAGCCTGGAGACGCTCCGGCTCGAGGAGCTGCCGGGTGGGCGCACGCGACTGACGGGTGTCTCGGTCGTCGACACCCTCGAGCTGCGCGACCTGATCATGGCCAGTGGCATGGAGGTCGGCGTGGTCGAGGGCTACGAGCGTCTCGACGAGCTCCTGGGTGAGTGAAGTAAAAACCTTCATTTCTTCAATATGAAGGTATCCTCTTCATGTGAGCCCCCTGGTTGCCACCCTCATCGGTGACGTGGTCGGCTCCCGCGACGCCGGGAGCCGGGCCGGTCTGCACGCCCGACTCGAGGACCTGGTCTCGCAGGTGAACGAGACGACCGACCCGCTCGTGCCGCTCCGGATCACCGTCGGCGACGAGTACCAGGGCTGCTGGGCGAGCCTGGGCGACGCCCTTGTCGCGGTGCGGACCCTCCGCCTCGCTGGTCTGCCGCAGGTCGACCTGCGGCACGGACTCGGCTGGGGCGAGGTCTCGGTCCTCTCCGAGTCGCCGCGCGTCGAGGACGGCCCTGGGTGGTGGGCGGCGCGCGCCGCCATCGAGTACGCCGCGGCGGAGGCCCGGCGCGCGGGGCTGCGGCACGTCCGCACGGCGTACCGATGCGCCGAAGGCGTTGCCGGTCCGGATCAGGCAGCCGTGAACGCGGCTCTGCTGCTGCGCGACCAGGTGCTCGGCGGCCTGTCGGGGCGGTCGTTGTCGGTGCTGAGTGGTCTGATCGAGGGACGGACGCAGCGCGAGATCGCGGATGCCGAGGGAGTCTCGGCGTCGGCGATCTCCCAGCGCGTGCGGTCTGACGGACTTGCGGTGCTGGTCGCCGCGGAGGAGATGCTCGGGAGGGTCGGATGAGCTGGCTGGCGCTGCTGCTGATCGGGGTCGGGGTCACCGACCTCGTCTTCTCGGTCCGTCCCGCGCGGATCGTGCCCGAGTGCACGGGGGCGCTGGTCGCGCTCGTGGTCGGTGTGGGCTGCGATCTCACGGAGCCGCGTGACATCGCGGCCCTGATCGTGATCGTGGTGGTGGTGACTGCCTGGGGGCAGACCGTGACACGCGGTTTTGCGCGTGGCGGCCGTCCGTGGATCCCGCTGGCGCTGCTCGGTCTCGCGCTCGTCGGCGCGATCGTGGTCGCACCCGGTGCGAGCCACGCGGGCGGGCTGCTGGGTGAGTGGCTGGCTCGTGATCCGCTCCCGGTCCTCGCGGACGTGGGTGCTGACCGCCTGCTGCTGCTCGCTGGTCTGGTGCTGGTCCAGCTCTCGACCGGCAACGTGCTGGTGCGACTCGTCCTCGCCGTGACCGGCACGATGAGCCCAGCTCAGCACGGCACCAGCGGCGACCCCGAGATGCGGCTCAAGGGCGGCCGGTTGCTCGGTCCCATGGAGCGCCTGGTGATCCTCGGGCTCGGACTCGCGGGACAGCTGACCGCGGCCGGGATCGTGATCGCCGCCAAGGGGCTGCTCAGGTTCCCCGAGCTGCAGTCACGCTCCGAGCAGGTGCGCATCCATCAGCTGACGGAGTACTTCCTGGTCGGCAGCTTCGTCAGCTGGCTGATCCCGCTGACGTCGCTCGTGCTGCTCCGGACCTGACGGGGCTCTTCGGGGCCTGTCTCAGAAGGAGTGCTCCGGGTCGGGGAAGGTCGCGCCCTTGACGTCGGCCGCGTAGGCCTTGGCGCCCTCGAGCAGGACCGAGCGGACGTCGGCGTACTGCTTGACGAACTTCGGCATGCGGCCGGTGCGGAGACCGAACGCGTCCTGCCACACGAGCACCTGCCCGTCGCAGTCGACGCCGGCGCCGATGCCGATCGTGGGGATGTGCAGCTCCTTGGAGATCTGGCCGGCGACGTCGGCCGGGACCATCTCCATGACGACCGCGAACGCTCCGGCCTCCTCGACCGCGTGGGCGTCGGCGATGACCTTCTCGGCGCCAGCCCCGCGACCCTGGATCCGGTAGCCGCCGAGGGTGTGCTCGCTCTGCGGGGTGAAGCCGATGTGGGCCATGACCGGAATACCGCCCTGGACCAGCTTGGTGATGACCGGAGCCATCTCCGCACCGCCCTCGAGCTTCACGCAGTGCGCACCACCCTCCTTCATGAACCGGACGGCGGTCAGGTACGCCTGCTCGGGGGATGCCTGGTACGAGCCGAACGGCAGGTCTCCGACGACCATCGCGCGCTTCGCGGACTTCGCCACGGCGCGCGTGAAGGGCAGCAGCTCGTCGACGGTGATCGGGAGCGAGGTCTCGTTGCCGAGCACGTTGTTGGAGGCGGAGTCGCCGACCAGGAGCAGGTCGATGCCGGCCTCGTCGAAGACCTGCGCGGTGTACATGTCGTACGCCGTCAGCATCGTGATCTTCTCGCCGCGCTGCTTCATCTCCGCGAGGTGATGGGTGCGGATGCGCTTGATGGGGGCTGCGGCATTGGCGGAGTCGGGCTTGCCCGCTCCGGTGCCGTAGGGGGCGGCGACCTCGCCGGTCTTCTGCTGCTCGCTCATGGCGAATTCTCCTGAGGGGGTGATCTCGAGGCTCCCCGATCGGAGTCCCCGGACGCACTGGCAAGGCTAGCCCTGACAGGGCGTCCGCGGGATGTCTCGTGGGTCACGCGGCACTATGCCTCACCCGGCAAGATGGAGAGATGAACAGATTGATTGCCAGCGGGGCCGCGGCGTACGCCGGCCTCGGCGTCGTGTCGTTCCTCAAGCCCGCGATGGTGCCAGCGCTCTTCGGCGGCTCGGCTCCCACCGTGGACTCGCGCACTGAGATCCGTGCCGTGTACGGCGGGCTGCCGCTGGCCATGGCGGGCACGCTGCTGGCCTCGCCCGCCTCGGCTGTGCCGCTCGGTATCGCGACCGCCGGGATGGCTGCCGGTCGCGCCGCATCCGGTGTCGTCGAGCAACGTCCTCCCAGCCTGGTGACCGCGGGCTTCATCGCCATCGAGACCGGTCTCGCCTTTGCGCTGCTGCTTGGTGGCCGCCGCGCAATCAAGTCCAGCTAGGTGCGTCACCGCCACGGAAGCGGGAGGGCGCGCGCTGCCTCCTGCGTTGCCCAGCCCGCGAGGAGCTCCTCGCCGGTGGTCGTCCTTCCGCGGGTGGTTGCGGGCTCCTGGTCGAGGACCACGGCCGCCACGTTGTCAGCGAACTGGCTTCCTGGCGCAAGGTAGGCGTTGTGGTTGAGCACGACCTGGTCGAGCGAGTCGAGGTGGAACTCTCGACCGTTGTCGCCGGCCAGTCGGGTTGCCCCGAAGTCCGCACGCGAAGGGTCGTCGCCGAGCCCGACCCCGTGCGTGTCGACCTCGTGGCCCGCGACGCGATGCGGGCCGCCCAGCCAGGTGACCGGGTCCAGTTGGGCAGCACTGACGAAGACCGCTCCAGCGGGCAGCCCGAGATCTGAAGCCCGGTCGACCTCGTCGCCCAGGCCGGGGCTGCCGAGGAAGACCAGTCGGTCCGCCTCCAGCCCGTCGACCGCAGCATGAGCTGCCGTCGTCGAGCCGTAGCTGTGCCCGACGACCGTCACATCCGTGAGTGGGTTGGCCTCCCGCAACTCGCCGACGAACTCCACGAGCTCATGCCCGCCGTCTTCGGCCGCACCCTCGCCCAGGGTGCGCCCCAGGTCCTTGAGCTCGCGCGGGTCGAGTCGGCCGCCATGGAACGCGGGGTGGCTCGGCGCGTCGTACCCCATCCACGCGATCGTGCTCGTCCTCGCCGTCCGCGCCGTCCTTGCCGAGCGGGTGGTTGCAGCGGCCTGGAGGCTGAGTGCGCCGAGCGACTGAAGATCGATCGTGGCGGCGTCGTTGGTGATGCCCGGGACGATCACAGCCGTGTGGGCCGCGGCGACCGGATCGCCGAACGCGATCACCACCTCGCCATCCCCGCCGAAGGCGTCCGGTTGATAGCTCAGCAGGTACGCCGGGATCCCCGCCGCCGCTGCCTCGGCGAGCGCGCGCCGGGTGCTCTCCGCTGCGTCGCGGTGGCGCGGGTCGCGGTCGGCGTTGAGTGCGTCGACCGGATCGGGCGTTGTGAGTGCGGCGACGATTGCTGCATCTGCCGCCGCGACCTTTGCGCTCCATGACGCGAGGTCGGCATCAAGGTCGCGATGTTCCTGCCAGGCGCGAGACCGGATCACGGGGGTGGCCAAGGTGTTGTCCGGCATCAGTGCGAGCCGGGCGAGCTCAGCGCTGGCGGCGTCCACCCGCATGAGCAGGTCCTCGCGCTCCGCGCGGAGCTGCCTGAGCTGGCGTGCCCAGCCGTCGAGGGACCGGATCGCTCGTATGCCGCTGAGCGCCGCCTCGGCGAGATCGTGCGAGGTCTGCTGTCCGGCGCGGCGTGCGGCCTCGGAGGCAGGGCCGGCCCAGCCTGTAGCGACACCATCGGTGGCGATCATGACGTCGGCGGCGACGAGCCGATCGAGCCCGACCTGCCAGTGCTGGATCAGCGCGGCGACCGCATCGGCCTCAGGGATCGCGGGCGGGGGAGTCGGGTTCCTCGGAAGCCCGGTCATCCGAACCGCCTCGCGACCTCCGCGTCTGCCGCCGCCGACGTGGTCATGCAGGCACGCAGCGCATCGGCCTGCGCGGCGACTGCATCGCCGATGAGGGCGACCTCCGTGCGCCATCGCGCCAGCCGCTCCGCGAGGACCGGTCCGACCTCCGGCCCGCAACAGCCCGCGTCCGCGGCCCTCGCGCCCACCACGCCGTCGTCGATCAGCCGGCGCGCGCCATCCCACGCACTCGCCGCGTCCACGAGCTCCGCGAACGGCACCGCGAGCTGGCTCGGCTCGGTCTGCGCTATCTCCATGTCACGAACGGTCCACGCCGGTCCGTGGTCGCCGCAACCAGCCTCAGGCGTGCCTGTGGATGCCAGTCGGAGCAGGTGAAGCTCGGGGGAGGACCGACTTCCCTAGACTCACCTCGTGGACTTCTACTCGGCGTACGCACAGGGCTTTGCCCGCGTCGCGGCGGTCACCGTGCCGGTGACCCCCGCTGACCCGGCTGCCAACGCAGCGACCATCCTCGAGCAGGCGCGCGCGTGCCATGAGCAGGGCGTCGCGGTGGCGGTCTTTCCGGAGCTCAGCCTGACCGGATACGCCCTCGACGACCTCTTCCTGCAGGACGTGCTCCTCGACGCAACGCTGGCCGCGATCGAGACCATCACCAACGCCAGCAAGGAGCTGCTCCCGGTCATCGTGGTGGGCGCGCCGCTGTTCAGCCTCAACCGGCTCTACAACTGCGCTGTCGTGATCCATCGCGGCGAGGTGCTCGGTGTGGTGCCGAAGGTGCACTTGCCCAACTACCGCGAGTTCTACGAGATGCGGCACTTCGCGCGAGGCGATGAGCAGCGCGGTGGCGGCACGATCGACCTCAACGGCGTCCAGGTCCCGTTCGGCCACGACCTGATCTTCGAAGCGCTCGACGTGCCCGGGCTCAAGCTCCACGTGGAGATCTGCGAGGACATGTGGGTGCCGATCCCGCCGAGTGCCAACGCGGCACTCGCGGGGGCCACGGTCCTGGCCAACCTGAGCGCCAGCCCGATCACGATCGGCCGCGCGGAGGGACGACGGCTCCTCGTCCAGAGCGCCAGCGCGCGCTGCAACGCGGCGTACATCTACACGGCGGCGGGCCAGGGCGAGTCGACGACGGACCTCAGCTGGGACGGGCAGACGATGGTCTACGAGCTGGGCGAGCTGCTCGGCGAGACCGAGCGCTTCCCGGACGGACCGCGCGCGACGATCGTCGACGTCGACCTGGTCAAGCTCCGGCAGGAGCGGATCCGCCAGGGTTCGTTCGACGACAACAAGCGCGCCGAGGGGCTGCAGCCCGCCGAGTTCGGGCGGATCGAGTTCACCCTCGACCCGCCCGCCGGTGACATCGGCCTGCGCCGCAAGGTGGACCGCTACCCGTTCGTCCCCGACGACCCGGCGCGGCTCGAGCTCGACTGCTACGAGGCCTACAACATCCAGGTCTCCGGCCTCGAAAAACGACTCACGAGCATCGGCAACCCGAAGGTGGTCATCGGCGTCAGCGGCGGCCTCGACTCGACCCACGCGCTGATCGTGGCGGCGAAGGCGATGGACCGCCTCAAGCGGCCGCGCACCGACATCCACGCCTTCACGATGCCCGGCTTCGCGACCGGTGACACCACCAAGTCGTACGCCACGCGGTTGAGCAAGGCGCTCGGCGTCACGTTCCAGGAGATCGACATCAAGCCGGCTGCGCGCCAGCTGCTGGACGACCTCGACCACCCGTACGCCGAGGGGGAGCGCGTCTACGACGTCACCTTCGAGAACGTGCAGGCCGGTCTGCGCACCGACTACCTCTTCCGGCTGGCCAATCACCGTGGCGGCATCGTGCTGGGCACCGGCGACCTGTCCGAGCTCGCGCTCGGCTGGTGCACCTACGGCGTCGGCGACCAGATGTCGCACTACAACGTCAACGCAGGAGTCCCGAAGACCCTGGTGCAGCACCTGATCCGCTGGGCGATCACCCATGAGGACTTCGCCCCGGAAGCCAACGACGTCCTTCAGGAGATCCTGGCCCAGGAGATCACTCCCGAGCTGATCCCGACGCACGACGGCGAGAAGCCGCAGGCGACCGAGGACTCGACCGGTCCCTATGCACTGCAGGACTTCACGCTCTTCCATGTCTTGCGCTTCGGCATGAAGCCGAGCCGGATCGCCTTCCTGGCCTGGCATGCGTGGAAGGACGCGGACGCAGGGGAGTGGCCTCCGGGCTTCGGCGACGCCGCCCGCCCGGCTTACGACCTGGCGACCGTGCGGACCTGGCTCGAGGTCTTCATCCGCAAGTTCTTCGCCAGCCAGTTCAAGCGGAGTGCGCTGCCCAACGGGCCGAAGGTCTCCAGTGGCGGGACGATGAGTCCGCGCGGTGACTGGCGGATGCCGTCGGACGCCAGCAGGGCGGCGTGGCTCGCCGAGCTGGAGAACGTCCCGACGGACTGATCACAGCGAGCCGCCGCCGGTCCGTGACGGGGGAGGCACAGGCCGGCGGCGGGTCAGAGGGACGGGTCAGCCGTCCTTGTGGTGGTACGTCGTGGAGAGACGCGCCATGGCGAGCGCGCAGAAGGCGAGCGCCAGGGTGCCGAAGCCCAGGTAGGCCATTCCGCCGACGCTGAACACGCTGATCGCCTCAAGCACGAGCCAGGCGGCGAGTACGTCGCCACCGATGCGCGGTGCGAAGAAGACCGCAGCCGCGATCGCGATCTCGAGGACGCCGAAGTACATGGTGGCGTCGGCTGCTGACCCGGGAACCGCACTGTTGAGCCAGGAGGCGTAGAAGCCCTCCCAGTTGGTGTTCATGAACCCGGCGAGCTTGTCGAGACCGTAGAGCAACGGAAGGGCGGTGAACGTGGCCCACAAGGCGAGGTAGGCCTGCCGGGCAGCCGCCACGTGGGCGATGTTCGTCAGGTCGTGCATCTCGTCCTTCATGTCCGAGACGATGTCGTGCCAGGCGTGGGTGATTGCCATGGCGGTCTTCCTTTCGGGTGGGCTCCCTTGGTCTAAGGGAGATCAATTTCGACGGTAGACCTGCGGGAGTCTTTAGGCAAGACTGTTGTCTGTTAGAGCATTTCGGGAGTTCAGCGGCAGGAGCGGGTCATGGCAGACGACGCATTCGGGGTGCGGGTCACGACCCTCGGCTCGCTGGCCGACCCTGTGCGCCGCGCGCTCTACCGCTTCGTCTCCGACTCCTCCGACGCGGTCAGCCGGGACCAGGCCGCCGACGGTGTCGACGTGGCCCGCCACACCGCGAAGTTCCACCTGGACCGCCTGGTCGACGAAGGGCTCCTGGTGACCGAGTTCCGCCGGCTGACGGGCCGCACGGGCCCGGGTGCGGGGAGGCCGTCGAAGCTCTACCGTCGCTCGCGCAAGGAGGTCTGGGTCAGCGTGCCGAGCCGCCGCTACGACCTTGCCGGGCAGGTGCTGGCCGATGCCGTGGAGCGCTCGCTCGGCGGCGTACCGATGGCAGAGGCAGTTGACGCGGCTGCCGACAACGCTGCGCGGATCGTGATCGAGGCGTGGCCGCCGGGGGCCTCCGACGAGATGGAGGGGATGGCCGAGGTGCTCGGCGAGCTCGGCTACGAGCCTCGTGTCGAGGGCGACGGCAAGACGGGCTCCGTCAGCCTGGCCAACTGCCCGTTCGAGCGCCTCGCAGCCGACCATCGAGAGCTCGTGTGCGGACTCAACCACACCTTCGTGACCTCGGTCGGGGAGCGCCTCGGATGCTCGGGCCTGGACGTGTCGAAGCACCGCTCGGGACCGGGCTGCTGCGTGCGCGTGAGCAGGTCCTCCGCGGTGCCTCGTGAGTCGTGACCCCGACGAAACACACGTGCCTCTAGAGTGGCGCCATGGGCAAGCAAGAGGATTTCGTTCTCCGCGCACTCGAAGAGCGCGACGTCCGTTTCGTGCGTCTGTGGTTCACGGACGTGCTCGGCTCTCTGAAGTCGGTGGCGGTCGCCCCGGCTGAGCTGGAGGGCGCCTTCGATGAGGGCATCGGATTCGACGGTTCGGCGGTCGAGGGCTTCGCCCGGGTCTACGAGGCCGACATGCTGGCCAAGCCCGACGCGTCGACGTTCCAGATCCTCCCGTGGCGTTCGGGCGACGGGCCGTCCACGGCCCGCATGTTCTGCGACATCGCCATGCCCGACGGCTCCCCGTCCTACGCCGATCCGCGGCACGTGCTGAAGCGGACGCTCTCCAAGGCCGCGGAGAAGGGCTACACCTTCTACACGCACCCCGAGATCGAGTTCTACCTCTTCAAGGGCGAGCACGCCGATGGCGCGGTGCCGGTGCCTGTCGACCGCTCCGGCTACTTCGACCACACCGCCCAGTCCAAGGGCGCCGACTTCCGCCGCGAGGCGATCACGATGCTCGAGGCGATGGGCATCTCGGTGGAGTTCAGCCACCACGAGGGTGGCCCCGGCCAGCAGGAGATCGACCTGCGGTACGCCGACGCGCTGAGCACCGCGGACAACATCATGACCTTCCGCACCGTCATCCGTGAGGTGGCGCTGGGCCAGGGCATCTGGGCCAGCTTCATGCCCAAGCCGTTCGGCGACCAGCCCGGGTCCGGCATGCACACGCACGTCTCGCTCTTCGACGGCGACCAGAACGCCTTCTACGAGGCCGGTGCCGAGTACCAGCTCTCCAAGACCGGCCGCCAGTTCATCGCCGGCATCCTGACCCACGCTGCCGAGATCGCCTGCGTCACCAACCAGTGGGTCAACAGCTACAAGCGGCTGATCAGCGGCGGCGAGGCACCGTCCTACATCTGCTGGGGCCACAACAACCGCTCGGCCATGGTCCGCGTGCCGATGTACAAGCCCAACAAGGGTCAGTCGACCCGCATCGAGCTGCGCACGATCGATGCGGCCTGCAACCCCTACCTCGCGTTCGCGGTGATCCTGGCTGCCGGCATGAAGGGCATCGAGAACGGCTACGAGCTGCCGCGGGAGGCGGAGGACGACGTCTGGGCGCTGTCCGACCGCGAGCGTCGCAGCCTCGGCATCGAGCCGCTGCCGACCAACCTGTCCGAGGCGATCCGCATCGCCGAGGGCTCCGAGCTGCTCGCCGAGACCCTGGGTGAGCACGTATTCGACTTCTTCCTGCGCAACAAGCGCAACGAGTGGGAAGAGTGGCGCAGCCAGGTCACGCAGTTCGAGCGCGACAAGATGCTTCCGATCCTCTGATCCACGGGTGAGCCCGACCGATCGCAGGACTGCCCGGACCGAGCTGATCCGGCTCGGCTTCCGGGACCTCGACGCGACCCGCGCCGGGCTCGAGTCGCTGGGCGGTCACGCAGCGCCGATCACGGCGATCCTCGGACGCACCGCGGATCCTGATGCAGCGCTCGCCGGGCTGCTCGAGCTGTCTGACCGGGTCGAGGACCGCGATGCGTTCCTGGCCGAGGTCGCCGAGGACGAGGGCACCGCGATGCGGTTGCTGTGCGTGCTCGGTGCCAGCGCGGCCCTGACCGGCCACCTGCACCGTCACCCGCACCACTGGCGGGAGCTGACCGATCCGTGGCTCGGCTCGACCCGCCCCGCGGCGTACTGGCTGCGGGAGGACCTGCTCGTCGCCGTCGGGGCCGACCCGGCAGCGCCGGAACCCGTCGCCACCCTGCCTGATGGTGACGCGGTCGACGCACTCCGCGTCGAGTACCGCCGACTGCTGCTCCGGCTTGCCGCGCGCGACCTCGCGCACCACATGGGCGTGGACGACGTCGCAGCCGAGCTCTCCGACCTGGCGGCGGCGACCCTCGAAGCAGCCCTGGCCATCGCCAGGGCCCGCATCGGGCCCGATGCGCACGTGGTGCGGCTCGCGGTCATCGCGATGGGCAAGTGCGGTGGTCACGAGCTCAACTACGTCAGCGATGTGGACGTCGTCTTCGTGCACGAGCCGGCGCCGGGCGTGGCCGACGACGTCGCTGCGCGGGTCGCGACCCAGCTCGCCTCCCACCTCATGCGGATCTGCTCCGAGCCGACCGCGGCTGGCACGATCTGGCCCGTCGACGCCAACCTGCGCCCCGAGGGCACCCAGGGTCCGCTGACGCGCACACTGGCCAGCCACCGGGCCTACTACGAGCGCTGGGCGAAGACCTGGGAGTTCCAGGCGCTGCTCAAGGCGCGCCCCGTCGCGGGCGACCGCGCGCTCGGGGACGCCTATCGCAAGATGGTCGAGCCAATGATCTGGGCGGCTGTCGGGCGCGACGGCTTCGTCGAGGACGTGCAGGCCATGCGGCGCCGCGTGCTCGCCCACCTGCCCGCGCAGGAGGCCGAGCGCCAGCTCAAGCTCGGCTCCGGGGGCCTGCGCGATGTCGAGTTTGCCGTGCAGCTGCTGCAGATGGTGCACGGGCGGGCCGACGAGTCGATCCGCGACGGCGCCACCCTCAGCGCACTCGCGCACCTCACCCGCGCCGGCTACGTCGGGCGCGACGACGGGGCCGCGCTCCACACGGCGTACGCATTCCTGCGGCGCCTCGAGCACCGCATCCAGCTCTTCCAGCTGCGCCGCACGCACGTGGTGCCCGATGACGACGATGCGTTGCGCCGGCTCGGTCGCTCGCTCGGCCACCGCAGGGACCCGGCGGTCGAGCTGGAGAAGGAGTGGCGCGACCATCGCGCGCTGGTGCGCCGGATGCACGAGAAGCTCTTCTACCGGCCGTTGCTGTCGGCGGTCTCCCGGCTGCCCGGTGAGGGCATCGTCCTGAGCCCCGAGGCTGCGAAGGCCCGGCTCGCCGCCCTCGGCTATGCGGATCCCGCGGCGGCGATGCGCCACCTGGCCGCCCTCACCTCCGGCGTACGCCGCTCGGCGGCCATCCAGCGCACGCTGCTGCCGGTCATGCTCGAGTGGTTCGCGGACGCGCCGGACCCGGACGCCGGCCTGTTCGGGTTCCGCCGGATCAGTGAGGCCCTGGGTGCCTCGCACTGGTACCTCCGCCTGCTGCGAGACGAGGGCGAGGTCGCGGAGCGCATGGCCCGCCTGCTCGCAACCTCGCGCTTCGCCACCGACCTGCTGGAGCGCGAGCCACAGGGTGTGCGGCTGCTCGGCGAGAGCCTGCACCCGCTCGGCTCGGACGCGGTCACCGCGGAGATGCTGGCCACCGCACACCGGCAGTCGTCCGCGGTCGAGTCGGTCCGCGCGATCCGGGCGATCCGCCGTCGGGAGCTGCTCCGGATCGCCGCGGGCGAGCTCGTTGCGGAGACCGATGTGGTCGCCGTCGGCGCAGGTCTCTCGAGCCTCACCGACGCCACCCTGGAGGCGACGCTCGCGGTCGTGATGGAGGCCGTCGCCGCCAGTCAGGGATTCGACGGGCCGCCGACGCGGATGGCGATCGTCGCGATGGGTCGCTACGGCGGCTTCGAGCTCTCCTACGGCTCGGATGCGGATGTCATGTTCGTCCACGACCCGCTGCCCGGCGCCTCGACGCAGCAGGCGTCGTCGTACGCACAGGCCGTGGCGCTCGAAGTGCGCCGACTCCTCGCGATGCCGGGCTCGGACCCCGCACTCGACGTCGATGCCGACCTCCGGCCCGAGGGCCGCCAGGGACCGCTCGTTCGCACGCTCGACTCCTACGCCGCCTACTACGCCAAGTGGTCGCAGGTCTGGGAGTTCCAGGCCCTCCTGCGTGCTGATGCCGTGGTCGGGGACCGCGGGCTGCGGGAGCAATTCGTCGCCCTGATCAACCCGCTCCGCTTCCCGGCCGAAGGAATCACCGACGACGACGTCTTCGAGGTGCGCCGCCTCAAGGCGCGCGTCGACACCGAGCGCCTGCCGCGCGGCGCTGACCCGTACACGCACCTCAAGCTCGGTCGTGGAGGGTTGGCGGATGTGGAGTGGACGGTGCAGCTGTTGCAGCTCCAGCACGCCGGCCGGCACCCGATCCTGCAGACCTCCCGCACGCTCGATGCGCTCCGTGCGGCTGCCGAGCTGGAGCTGCTTCCGGCCGATGACGCGCAGGCCCTGATCCTTGCCTGGCGGCTGGTCAGCCGGATCCGCAACGCGGTCACCCTGGTCCGCGGGCGACCCGGCGACGCGGTGCCCAGCGACTCCCGGGAGCGAGCCGCCGTGGCGGCGATCCTGGGCTACGGACCGGGGGAGAGTGGGGGCACGGGTGACATGCTCAACGACTACCTGCGTACGACGCGGCGCGCCCGAAGCGTCGTGGACCGCGTGTTCTGGGGCTGACGTGCCCGCGCACCTCGATCGCGCCCCGCGCGAGTGCCGGGATCTAAGGTGGAGCGATGACATGCGAGGACTGGTGACGAAGGAGGTCTTCCCATGATCAGCGTTGAGCGTCTCGCCGACGTCTTCGTCAGCGTCGCCGACACCCTCGTCGATGACTTCGACCTCATGGACTTCCTGCACGGTCTGACCACCTCTGTCGCCGACCTCACGGGTGCGGCAGCGGCTGGCATCCTGCTGACCGACGTACGCGGAGACCTGAACCTCCTCGCCGCTTCGAGCGACCAGGCCCGCGAGCTGGAGTACCTCCAGCTCGAGAGCGCAGAAGGTCCCTGCCTGGACGGCTTCCGCACCGGCACGCAGGTGATCGAGGACAACCTCTCCGCCGCCGCCGAGCGGTGGTCGTTCTTCGCCCCGCGTGCTGTCGATGCCGGCTTCCTCTCGGTGCACACGTTCCCGTTGCGGCTGCGCGACAAGGTCATCGGCGCGCTCGACGTCTTCGGCGTCGCACGTGGCCCGCTCCTCGACGGCGACACGTCGGCCGTCCAGGCGCTCGCCGATGTCGCGACGATCGCGATCATCCAGGAGCGGGCGCTCGTGCGTGCCGACCTGCTGACCGAGCAGCTCGAGTTCGCGCTGAACAGCCGGATCGCGATCGAGCAGGCCAAGGGTGCTGTTGCCCGCACCTTCGGCATCAGCGTCGACCAGGCCTTCGAGCTGCTCCGGTCGCACGCGCGCAGCCAGCGGCTCCGCCTGACGGACCTTGCGGTCGCGGTGCTCAACGACCCGTCGCGCGTCGACAACCTACGAGCCTGAACCCACCTGCCCTACTCCTTCGTGGCCTCGTCGGTTACGGTGCCGTCTGTGGCCCTGAGCTCGGCGGGGTAGTTCTACCCATCGACGCATCCCAGGTCCCCACATAGGTTTCGGGGGAAGCCGGCACTGTCCGGCAGCCTGATCAGGAAGGAACGTGGATGGCGTTCGTGGGGATGGACCCCGAAAGGGTCCGACGCATCGCGGAGCAGCTGCGCCAGTCCGGCGTCCGGGTGGCGACGATCGGCGAGGAAATCCAGCGTTTGATCGACCAGTCGGTCGGTGGCTGGGAGGGTGTCGACTACCAGGACTTCACCAGCGGCTGGAGCGGGCAGCACCGCCTGACGCTGGAAACCGCTGCCACCGGCATCGAGACCATGGCGATCTCCGTCATCGAGGACATCGCCGAGCAGGAGATCGCGAGCGGCATCACGGCCGGCGGGCCCGGCAGTGTCCTGCCGCCCGGCTCGGTGATCCCCGGCACCTCGACGCCAGTGGCCGGCCTGACGCCGGAGAAGCTCTTGGAGATGTCGCCGGAGGAGCGTGCCAAGGCCCTCGAGGCGATGTCCCCGGAGGAGCGAGCCAAGCTGCTCGCCCTGATGTCGCCGGAGGAACAGGCCGAGGCCCTCGAGGCGATGTCTCCGGCAGCGACTGCCGCGACGCTTGCCGCCATGTCCCCGGCCGTGCGGGCTGCGGCCATCGGGGCGATGAGCACGGACAAGGCGAAGGCCGCGCTGGCCGAGATGTCCAGGGCGGACCTCGAGGCGACGTACGACGCGATGGAGCCCGAGCTGCTCGCCGACCTGATCGGTGACGGAGTCGTGGTCGACTCCATCACCGGCACCGTCGAGGGCAGTGCCGAAGCCGGCTCGTGGAAGATCGAGGGCAAGGCCGAGGCTGCCTACAAGGTCGAGGCCGACGGCTCGGTCACCATGTCCGTGCAGCTCGAGGGTGGCCTGGGCAAGTCGATCGACGCCGCTGGCGCAGAGGGCAGTGTCACCGCTGGCCTGACCGGGGCCTACGAGCTGCAGTTCGACTCCGTCGAGGATGCGGAGAAGTTCCTCAAGGACCTCGGCAACGCGGTGACGGATGTCGGCGTCGATGACATCACCGACATCAGCGGCACCATTGCGGACAACGTCGAGAACGTCTTCGACAACGTCGAGGACCAGAGCGTGAAGTTCGGCGGCTACATCAAGGGCGAGGTCGAGGGCGAGATCGGTGACCTCGTCACGGGCGCCGGCGAGGCCCGGGTCGACTACACCTACGACCCGACCAAGAACGAGCACGCCCTCAAGTTCGAGGCCCAGGCGAGCGTGGAGGCCGGCGTCGACGGCGGCGAGAAGGTGACCGCACAGGGCAAGATCTCCGTCGAGGCGAAGCTGGAGGGCACGACTCCGACCGAGCTCAAGCTGTCGATGAGCGCGACGGGCACGTTTGCCGCCGAGCACCTCGGCATCGGGTCCACCAATCCCACCTCCAGTGCATCACTCGGTGCCGGCGGCGAGATGACCATGTCGATCAACCCGTCCGACCCCGGGTTCCAGGAGGTCTACGAGGCCGTCAAGTCCGGTGACATGGACCGGGCCACGTCGCTGGCACTCGAGAACTCGACGCTGACCTACCGGGAGTACACCGTCGAGAAGATCGCCGAGGGTGGCAACGACTTCGAGGCCTCGGTCTTCGGCAAGAAGCTGGCCGGCGCTGAGTACAGCTACAGCATCACGGGCGAGTCCGCGACGAACGTCTGGGTGAAGCCCCCGGGCACGGGCAAGGCATACGACATCACGGAGGGGATCCGGTGACCGAGCAGAACCCTGTTGCACTGACCGAGGGCGAGTGTGGAGCACTGCGGCTCCCGGTCCCGGCAGGCGAGCCCAAGTTCATCGTCGGCACCCACGGCCAGGTGCTGCAGTGGGTGGGGGACGGACGCACGCTGATCGCGCTCACCGTCACGGTCCGGCGCCAGACCCGCATGACGTCTCCCTTCGCGCTGCGCAACCACCTCAGCTGGGAGCTGGACAGGCTTGCCGAGCGGATGGAAGGTGAGTTGCGGCGCGAGGAGCCGGGCGTCGACTCCGAGTCGAGCACGCCCGAAGGCACCATCGACGGACACCGCGAGGGCCTCGACACGCACAACCGGGTCCTCGTGAGCACCGACGGCCAGGACATGTACATCGTGCACGTGATGGTCACGGACACCGACGCAGGCCGCGCGCTCGCGGGTGAGGTGCTCGCCGGTGTCGGGTTCTGAGGCGAAGGGGAAGACCGGCTGCCTCGGTGCGCTCGTCTTCGGCCTTGTCGCCGTCACGATCTTCGTCAGCGTCGTGGGCTTCATCCTGTGGCGTGCGATGCACCCCGATCAGAAGGACCTCACCTCCCGGGTCGAGCTGGTGATCACCGACCACCAGCTGCCGAGCAGCGTCGGCAACGGGCCGCTGGAGGACTACCGGGTCATCTACCACTACGAGGTCGACGGCAAGACCTACGAGGACAACGACATCGCCGTCGACCAGGTCTGGGTGCCGGGCGCCCCGCTGTGGGCGTGCGTGGACCCGAAGCAGCCGGCGAGGCACGCGGTGCTCATGTACCCGGGTCCCGGGTGCGGTGACAAGGACCTCAAGAACACCACCCAGACGGCCGACCTCGTCGACTGAGGATGAGCGGCGACCTCTACATCCTCACCCTGGACGACATGCAGCAGTCCGCTGTCGACCTGTCCGACCCGACCCGGCTGGTCTTCGACTACGTGCGGCGCATCGGTGACGTGATCGACGCGATGCCGTCGCGGCCACCGTCGCCGCTCCGGGTGCTCCACGTGGGCGGCGCTGCGATGACGCTCGCGCGCTACGTCGCGGTGACCCGGCCACGGTCAGCGCAGATCGTGCTGGAGCCGTCGGCGGAGCTGATCGAGAAGGTCCGCGCGGAGGCGCCGCTTCCGCCGAGGAGCGGGATCAAGGTCCGGCCGGTCGACGGCATGAGCGGCATCAAGGTGGTGCGGGACGGCTCGCAGGATGTCGTGGTGCTCGACGCCTTCGCGGGCGGCGTCGTGCCCGATGAGCTGACGTCTCCCGCCTTCATCGAGGAGGTACGCCGAGTGCTCGCGCCCGGCGGCGCCTTCATCGCCAACCTCGTCGACAAGCCGCCGTTCCCGCGGGCCCGGAGCTTCGTGGCAACGGCCCGGGACCTGGGCGTAGGCGCGATCGGTGTCGAGCCGTCCACGATGAAGGGGCGCCGCGCGGGCAACGTCATCGTCGTCTCCGGGGGAGTGCCGGCGACTCCGTTCGGCAGGCCCTCCCCGATGGAGTACCGGGTCTTCGAGGGCGGTGCCGTGGCGGACTCGTTCGGTGGAGGCAAGCCCGGCTGACTCAGCCCATCGAGGCCGGGTTGGTGCTGAGGACGCGCAGCGCGAACGCCGACGTCGCCTCCACGTTGAGGAAGTCCACGACACGGGCTACTCGCTCGTAGTCCAGAGGCAGCAGGCCGGGTGTGCCCGGGATGTCGGGGGTGAGCCCGAGGTCGAGGTCCTCACGTCCCGACATGAGCCGCACGTTGAAGTCGAAGCGCTCGCGCGCGCCGGCCGCGGTGAGTCGACGGAGGACGGTCGCGCCGAGGCGTCGGTTGCCGGTCTCCTCGGCCCATCCGTCCAGGGTGGCCACGACTGCCTGGCCGCCGTTGTGGTCGATGTCGGCCCAGACCGCTTCCATGGACCCGACCTGCTCGAGCAGGATCGCGGCGGTCTTCTCGCCGATGCCGGACACGCCGGGCAGGTTGTCGCTGGCGTCGCCGCGCAGGGCGGCGTACTCGAGGTAGTGCTCGGCGGCCACGCCGTACATCGCGTAGAGGCGCCGCGGGTTGAGCAGCGGCGAGCCGTTGATGCCGCCGTTGATCAGCCGCAGGACCTGGGTGTGCTCGCTGATGCAGGCGAAGGCATCGCGGTCGGAGGTGACGATGACGCAGTTCCAGTCGTTGGCGCGCGCCCAGGCTGCGCCCGATGCGTTGACGTCATCGGCCTCGAGTCCCGGGGGAGTCAGCGTGGCCAGCCCCAGCGCGTCGAGGAGCGCTCCGGCCCGATCGAGCTGCTCGACGAGCTCGGCGTCCTTCACTGCCCGACCGGCCTTGTAGTCAGGGTAGAAGTCGCGACGCACCGATCCCGAGCGGTCGTCGAGCCCGAAGATCACCGCGTCGGGGGCGAAGGTGTCGATCGCCTCGATGATCTGGCGCAGCATCCCGTGCAGGGCCCAGACGGGCCGCCCCGACCGGTCGGTGATCCGGGTGTGCGCTCGTGCGTGGTGGTTGCGATGCAGGAGCGACGGGGCGTCGACGACGAGAAGGAGCTTGCGCTCAGCGGTCACGCGTGAGCGTTGCTCAGGTCGAGCCCGAGCATCTTCGCCGTGCGGTGCTGGAGCTCGCGTGCGAACTCCGGGTCACCGGCGAGCGCGACGCCGTGGCTGGGCACGATGTCCCGCAGGCGAGGCTGCCACTCGGTCCACTGATCGGGGAAGCACCGCTCGAGCACCTCGAGCATGACGTGCGCAGCCGTCGAGGCGCCGGGGGAGGCTCCGAGCAGGCCGGCGATGGAACCGTCGGCGTGGGTGATCAGCTCGGTGCCGAACTGCAGCACGCCGTCGGGCCGGATCACCTGGACGCGCTGACCCGCCGTGACCTTCTCCCAGTCAGCCGGGTCGGCGTCGGGGAAGAAGGTTTGCAGCTCGGCGAACTTGGTGGCGCGGCGGGCGATCACCTGCGTGATCAGGTAGACCGTCAGCGGGATGTTCTTCAGTCCGGACTGCACCATCGGCAGCAGGTTGTGCCAGCGGATCGAGCGGATCAGGTCGAACATCGAGCCGTGCTTGAGGAAGCGGGGGCTGAACCCGGCGTACGGGCCGAACATCAGGCTGTTCTCGCCGCCGACGACCCGGGTGTCGAGGTGGGGCACGGACATCGGCGGAGCGCCGACCGCGGCCTTGCCGTAGACCTTGGCGTGGTGGCGGGCGACGATCTCGGGGTTCGAGGTGCGCAGGAACTCGCCGCTGACCGGGAAGCCGCCGAAGCCCTGGATCTCGGGGATGCCGGACTTCTGCAACAGCGTCAGGGCCTGGCCGCCGGCGCCCACGAAGACGAAGCGTGCGTGGTGGGTGAAGCGCTCGCCGTCCTGCTTGCCGGAGACCTCCCAGAGGCCGTCGCTGCTGTCGCGGCGGCGGCGTACCTTCGCGACCTCGGCGTTGTAGTCGACGCGCAGGCCGCGCTCGGCGGCGCTGTCGAGCATCAGCTTGGTGAGGGCGCCGAAGTCGACGTCGGTGCCCTCGACGGAGTACGTCGCGGCGACAGGCTCGTCGCCCGTGCGGCCAGCCATCAGCAGCGGAGCCCACCCGGCGATGACGGCCGGGTCCTCGGAGTACTCCATGCCCTCGAAGAGGGGGTGTGCGGCGAGGAGCGCGTGGCGCTCGCGCAGGTAGGCGACGTTGTCCGCACCCCACACGAAGCTCATGTGCGGCGTGGGGTGGATGAACGCCCCGGGCTCGGGGATGCGACCCGACTCCACGAGGAAGGACCAGAGCTGGCGCGAGACCTGGAACTGCTCGTTGACCGCGACGGCCTTCGAGATGTCGACGGTGCCGTCGTCGTCCTGCGGCGTGTAGTTCAGCTCGCACAGGGCGGAGTGGCCGGTGCCGGCGTTGTTCCACGGCCCGGAGCTCTCGCGGGCAGGGCGGTCGAGGCGCTCGAGGACCCGGATGCTCCAGGTGGGCTCGAGCTCGGAGATCAGGGACGCGAGGGTGGCGCTCATGATTCCGCCGCCGACGAGCAGCACATCGGTGGTGTGCAGCCCGGAAAGGGTCTGATTGGTAGTGGTATGCACCCATCTTTTATGGACCATGAGAAAACTTTCACAAGCACCGGGGGTCCGCGAAGGGGTCGATTTTGAGATCCCGATCACAAGCCAGGCAAGGGGAAACTAGGACTCGAGCAGCTGGAGGTACTCGTGCACCTGCGCGATCGCGACCGAGCCCTCGCCAGCCGCCGACGCCACGCGCTTGACCGAACCGGACCGGACGTCACCCACCGCGAAGACGCCGGCCATCGAGGACTCGAACATGAAGGGCGCCCGTTCCGGGACCCATCCGGGGTTGGCCTGGCCGGTCACCACGAAGCCGTAGCGGTCGCGCTGGACGTCCTCGGGCAGCCACTGCGTGTAGGGACGTGCGCCGATCAGCACGAAGACGGCATCCGCAGGGACCGTCTCTGTCTTCCCGGTGCCCGAGTCCTGCAGGGTCAGGCTCTCCAAGCGGCTGTCGCCGGTGCCGTCGACGATCTGGGTCTGGTAGCGGACGGTGATGTTCGGTTGCCCCTCGATCTCGTCGATCAGGTAGCGCGACATCGTCTCGGCCAGCGTTGCGCGGCGCACCAGGATGGTGACCCGGCAGGCGTGCCTGGCCAGGTGCACGGCTGCCTGGCCGGCGGAGTTGCCGCCGCCCACGACGAACACCGACCGGCCCGTGAAGCGCTCACCCTCCGAGGGCGAGGCGCCGTAGAAGACGCTGGTCCCGACGAGTGCCTCCAACGTCGGGATGCCGAGGCGCTGGTAGCTGACCCCCATCGCGAGCATGACCACCCTGGTCGAGATCTCCGGCCCGATCGTGGACGCGAGGTAGAAGCGGTCGCCGTCGGCGCGCAGTCCCTGTGCCTCGCACATCTGCACGAACGTCGTGCCGAACAGCCACGCCTGCTGCTGCGCCCGCTGCGCCAGGTCGGCGCCGCTGATGCCGCGCTGGAACCCGAGGTAGTTGCGGATCCGTGAGCTGGTCCCGGCCTGCCCGCCGATCGTCTCGCGCTCGAGCACGACGGTGCGCAGGCCTTCGGACGACGCGTAGACCGCGGCGGCGAGCCCGGACGGTCCGGCACCGATCACGGCCACGTCGAAGTCACGGGAGCCGCGCAGCGCCGTGTTGGCGCCGTACGCCCTGGCGATGTCGACGTTCGTCGGGTCCACCAGCACCAGGCCGTTGCGCTGGACGACAACGGGCGCTGTGGTGTCGGTCTCCCGCGCCTCGGCGAGCACCGCGGCGCCTTCCGGGGAGCTCCGGTCGTGGAAGACGTAGGGGACCTGGTTGCGGGTCAGCAGGGTCCGCAGGTCGCTCGCGCGGGCGTCGTCCTGGTCGGCGACGACGGTGAGCTCACGGGACAGCGATGCGTCGGAGCCCACCCATTCGTGGAGGAACTCGGTCACGGTGCGGTGGAACAGCTCGTCGGCGGCGCGCCACGGCTTGAGCGCGAAGTAGTCGACGTTTCCCAGGCCGATGCCGAGCCGGAGCGGCCGGGCCGTGGCCTCGACGGCCCACTCGCCCCAGGAGATCAGCAGCAGCCGCCGGGCATGCGGGAACAGCTCGCGAGCGCTCGCGAGCACCTCGCACCCGGTGCCGTCGGGGAGCCACTGGTCAGCGAGGACCAGGGCGACCTGGTCACCCCTCTCCCGCAGGTCCTCGAGCAGCTTCAGGGCAGTTGACGACGCCCGGGCGATCTCGATCCGGTAGGCCCGTCCGTAGCGGTCCACGAGCTCGCTGCGGATCAGCTCGATGACGTCCGGGTCGTCATCGACCGCCAGGATGACGGGCATCGGCGATGCATGTCCTGGAGGTGCTGGGGCCGACGGGGGTAGGGCCATCTAGTCATTCTGGCCCTGTCTGCTGGGGACGGGGAACCAACCGCGATTTCCGTGCTTCAATCGATCATGGACAGCGCCACAGGCGGTGTCACCGCCGCCCACGAGGCCGTCTCCCGCTACGCCTGGCGAGAGGGCTTCGACCTGTTCGCGGCAGCCGACGCTGCGGCGCCGCTGGACGCCCGCGACCTCGACGCCATGGCGGAATGCGCTTGGTGGATCGGCAAGATGCGCCACTGCATCGCACTGCGCGAGCGCGCCCACGGCGGCTACCTGAAGGCGGGCGACGTGCTCGGGGCCGCGCGCGTCGCGACCGAGCTCGCCGGACACCACGCTGACCTGACCGAGTTCTCCAGCGCGGCCGCGTGGTTGCAGAAGGCGTCGCGCCTGCTCGAGGACGAACCCGAGGCGGCCGAGCACGGCTGGCTGGTGCTGGCCCGCGGCTTCATGGCCCGTGGCGAGGGGGACTGGCACAGGATCGGCGCTCTGGCGTCGCAGGCCGCGGACATCGCGGCCCGGTTCCAGGACAAGGACCTGTGGGCGCTCGCCCATGCGGTCGAGGGGCTCTCGCTGGCCTTCGGCGGCGCGGACCCGGATGCCGGGCTCCGGATGATCGAGGAGTCCACCGTGGGGGCCGTCAACGGTGAGCTCGGCGCCCGGGCGACGGGGTCGATCTACTGCATGATGATCGCGACCAACGCCCACACCCATGACTGGGAGCGGGCCGGGCGCTGGACCGAGGCCGCGACGACGTGGTGCGACCGGCAGGCGATCAACGGCTTCCCGGGCGTGTGCCGGGTGCACCGTGCGGAGATCATGCGGTTGCGCGGCGACCTCGCGGTTGCGGAGGAGGAGGCCCGGACCGCCAGCGTCGAGCTCGCCTCGTTCAACCTCGAGTTCGCGGCGCTGGCTTTCAAGGAGCTCGGCGAGGTGCGCCTCAAGCTCGGCGACCTGGACGCGGCCGAGGAGGCCTTCGGCCAGGCCCAGGAGATGGGAGTGACCCCGCAACCGGGGCTGACCGAGGTGCTGGTGCAGCGGGGGAACCTGCGGGGTGCGGCCGCCTCGATCCGCCGCGCGCTGGCCGACCGGAGCATCAGCGGACTGGACCGGGCCAAGCTGCTGCCGACCCAGGTGGAGGTGGCCCTGGCGACAGGCGACATCGACACCGCGGCCAGCGCCACCGGCGAGCTCGGCGAGATCGCCGCAGTCAACGGGCGTCCCGCGCTCCGCGCCGCGGCGGCGTACGCCGTGGCTGCAGTCGCGCTCGCCCGTGGGGAACTCGATGCGGCCCTTGCCGCAGCGCAGGACGCCGACGCGCTCTACTGCGAGGTCGACCTCATCTACGAGGGAGCGCGGGCCAGGCGGCTGGTCGGCGAGATCCTGCGTGCACGTGGGGACGCCGCCGCGTCGATGGCTGAGCTGACGCGCGCCCTGACGACCTTCGAGGGAGTCGGCGCGGTCCCCGACATGGTGCGCACCCGCGAGCTGATCGGGGCGCAGGTCGGGTGAGGGGGATCAACGTGTCGATGCCGCCGAGCGGCACCGGTTGTCAGGAGTGCGAGGCCGCGGGTGGCTGGTGGGTGCACCTGCGGCGCTGCGCGCTCTGCGGACACGTGGGGTGCTGTGACACCTCGCCGTCCCAGCACGCGACCGCGCACTTCCGGGAGACCGGGCACCCGATCGTGCAGAGCTTCGAGCCGGGGGAGGACTGGTTCTGGGACTTCGCCGGCGAGCAGCTCGGATCCGGTCCGGATCTCCTGCCCCCGACCAGCCATCCGGACGACCAGCCGGCGCCGGGCCCCGGCGGCAGGGTCCCGTCGAACTGGCAGGAACTGATCCACTGACCGAAGCGGGAAGCGCCGACTGCTGGAGCTAGTTGCCGCCGGCCGGCAGCTCTTCGAGCATGACGTCGGGGAGGTCCCTCGCGGTGGTCTTGGCGCGCCACTGGTCGACGAAGAGCGCCAGGTGGGTGCCATCAGTGCGCTGGAGCACCTCGACGCCGCGCAGCCCGCGCAGGGCCGCCGCGCCGTCGGCATCGGTCCGCCGGGCGACCTGGTAGTCGAGTCGTGAGAACCGGATCGGCGAGTTGAACTCGTTGACCATCCGGTCCTCGACCACTTCGAACTGCATCGGGCCGACGGCCGCAAGGACCGGGCTCTGGTCGCCACGAAGGTCGGAGCGCAGGACCTGGACGACGCCTTCCTGGTCGAGCTGCTCGATGCCCTTGCGGAACTGCTTGTAGCGGCTGATGTCGCCGGCGGTAGCGGTGACGAAGTGCTCGGGTGCGAAGGTCGGCACCGGCGGGAACTCGATCGGGTCGCCGACATAGACCGTGTCGCCGACGCGCAGGGCCTGGGCGTTGACGAAGCCGACGATGTCACCGGGCTCGGCGGTCTCGACCGATGTCGTCTCCCGGCCGAACACGGCCTGGGCGAACTTCGTGGCGAACGGGCGCTTGGTGGCGGCGTGCGTCACGATCATGCCGCGCTCGAACGAGCCCGAGACGATCCGCGCGTAGGCCAGGCGGTCACGGTGCGAGTTGTTCATGCCGGACTGCACCTTGAAGACGAACGCACTGAAGTCGTCGGAGACCTCGCGGACCGACCCGTCGACGCCGGCGGTGGCCGTCGGCTCGGGGGCCAGGTCGAGGAGCAGGTCGAGCAGCTGTGCCACGCCGAAGTTCTGCAGCGCGGAGGCGAACATCACCGGAGTGGTCTTTCCGGCGAGGAAGCGCTCCTGGTCGTGGTCGGCCTCGTCGAGCGAGAGCAGCTCGTGCTCCTCGACGGCGTGCGACCAGACCAGGGCGTCGTTCTCCTCCACCTCGGAGGCGTCCATGCGGCGCTCGGGCGCGCGCGTCGCGCCACCCGCCGTACGGGTGTACTTGATGAACTCGCCCGTGCGCCGGTCGAGGACGCCGCGGAAGTCGCCGGCCTCGCCGACGGGCCAGGTCAGGGGAGTGGGCCGGAGCTTGATCTTCTCCTGGATCAGGTCCATCAGCTCGAGCGCGGAGAGGCCTGGCCGGTCCCACTTGTTGATGACGGTGATGACGGGGATGCCACGGAGTGCGCAGACCTGGAAGAGCTTCAGCGTCTGCGGCTCGAGCCCCTTGCCCGCGTCGACCAGCATGACGGCCGAGTCGACGGCCGACAGCACGCGGTAGGTGTCCTCCGAGAAGTCGCTGTGGCCGGGGGTGTCGACCAGGTTGATCACGTGGTCGCGATAGACGAACTGCAGTGCGGCGGACGTGATCGAGATGCCGCGGGCCTTCTCCATCGCCATCCAGTCGGACACCGTCGCGCGACGGTCGCCCTTGCCGTGGACAGCGCCGGCCTCGGTGATCACCCGCGCGTGGAGGGCGAGCGCCTCCGTCAGCGTGGACTTGCCCGCGTCGGGGTGGCTGATGACGGCGAAGGTGCGGCGGGGGCGAGTGTCGGACACTGGCCGGATTCTACCGGTCAGCCGGCGCTCCGGATGACGGCCGCGGTCATGCCGCGCGGTCCTCGGGGAAGAAGTCTCGACGCTAGAGTCCCTCCATGCCCAAGGTCCTCATCACCGGTGCCTCGCGCGGCATCGGCCGCGCCACATCCCTTCGACTCGCAGCGGCGGGTTGGGACGTGCTTGCTGGCGTGCGCCAGGAGGCCGACGGTGACGCGCTGGTGGCCGCGTCCTCGCGGATCACGCCGGTCCTCCTCGACATCACCGATGCCGAGCAGGTGGTGCGCCTGGCGGATGAGGTGACCGAGCTCGATGCCCTGGTCAACAACGCCGGTGTGGCCATGCTCGGGCCGATGGAGGGCATCCCCGTCGCGATGCTCCGGGCTCAGATGGAGGTGAACTTCTTCGGGCACATGGCGGTCACCCAGGCCCTGCTCCCGCGCCTGCGCGAATCGCGCGGCCGGATCGTCTTCACCTCGTCCCTGAGCGGTCGCATCGCCACCCCGCTCACTGGTCCGTACAACGCGTCGAAGTTCGCCCTCGAGGGTGCGGCCGACGCCCTCCGGATGGAGCTGAAGCCGTGGGGGATCGGGGTCTCGCTCGTCGAGCCGGCCCAGATCGCGACTGACCTGTGGGCCAACGCCGAGGCAGACTTCGACGCCTACATCGCGGCGATGCCACTGGCGGCGCAGGAGCTGTACGCCGTGCACGCAGCCGGCTTTCGCAAGTCGATCCCGCTGTCCCAGAAGCTGGCCGCACCCGTCGACAAGGTGGCCCAGTCGATCGAGAAGGCACTGGCCGCGCGGCGCCCCCGTGCTCGCTACGTGGTTGGCGCGTTCCCGAAGGCACAGGCGACGCTGACGGGTGCCTCGCCGACTCCGGTCGTGGATCTGATCCTCCGCAAGATGACGGGCGTTCCTCCGAGGCTCTGACCGGGTCCGGACTCCAGCATCGCCTACAGAGAGGCGCAACCCGAGGAGTCGTGGACCGCGTTGCCGGCGACCCAGGTGACCGCAACGTTCACGCCGCGCCTCCGTGATGCCGCGGTGGCCGGCTCCTCCTCGGAGGCCAGCGGATCTGCGTCGAGCAGGATCAGGTCGGCGGGGTGGCCGACGGCGACGGTGCCCCAGCCGTCCGTGGACGCGGCGAGTGCTTCGCGAGGGGTGATGGCCTGCTCCGGGTGCCAGGCCTCCCGGTCGTCTGCCGAGCGGTGGACGGCGGCGGCCATCGCGAGCCAGGGGTCGAGCGGTGAGACCGGCGCGTCCGACCCCATCGCGAGGTGCACCCCGTCGTCGAGCATCCAGCGCAGCGCGAAGCTGCGCCCGGCCTGGCCGGGCCACAGCCGCTCGGTCACGTCGCGGTCGTCGAGCAGGTGGGCGGGCTGGACGCTGGCGGTCACGCCGAGCTCCGCCATGCGTCGTACGTCGTCACGGCGGACCAGTTGGGCGTGCTCGATCGAACCCCGGGCGCCGGTCTCCGCGAACGCGTCGAGTGCCTCGCCGACCGCGCGATCGCCGATGGCGTGGACCGCGACCTGCAGCCCGTGGGCTGTGCCGCGGCGCAGCAGGTCGCGCAGCTCCTCGGGCGACTGGTTGGGTTGCCCGTGCGGGAAGCCGTACGGCGACGGTCCGGCGTACGGCTCGCAGCACCAGGCCGTCGCGGTGTTCAGCGAACCGTCGCTGATGATCTTCAGCGGACCCATCCGGGCCCGGTCGTCGCAGCCGGGCAGCCGGTCGCTGGTGCGCAACCCGGCAGCGATCACGGCGTCGAGCCCGTCGGCGTACGTCGCCATCCGGATCCGCAACAGGTCGGCCCCCGCCGCCCAGCGCTCGGCCCACTCCGTGTGACCGCCGCTGAACTCGAAGTCGGTCAGACCGACTACGCCGAGCTGTGCGGCCTGCTCCATGGCGCGTCGGTAGGCGTCTGGCCCGGTGCCGTCGTCGCCGAGCACCGAGCTGAGCCGGCCATAGGCGCTGAACCACTCGGCCTCGGCCACCACCCCCTCGCGCGAGGGCAGGTGCAGCGCCATCAACGCGCGTGAGTTGAGCCAGGCGTGGTGGCCGTCGCCGGCGATCAGGATCACCGGCTGGTCGGTGTCGAGCGCGTCGAGCATCGAGACCACCGGCTGCTGGGGCCAGCCGCTGGGGCGGTGGCCCCAGCCGATCACGGGCAGGTCCGGCCACTCGGCGAGCCGCTCCTGGACCAGGGCCACTGCCTGCTCGGCCGAGCGGACCGGGGCGAGGTCGAGCCGCGCGCTGGTCAGGCTCCACTGGCCGAGGTGGACGTGTTGGTCCCAGAGGCCGGGGGAGAGCCAGCGCCCGTCGGCAGCGACCTCGGGCACGCCGGTGGCGGGCAGGTGCGCACCGACAGCCGCGACCATGCCGTCAGCGACACGTACGTCGACCGGTTCCGCACTGCGCCGGGTGCCGTCGACGTCGACCAACCGGGCACCGCGCAGCAGGAAACTCGTCATGGCCCCACGGTAGGGGCCGCGCGGTTCACTCCTGCGCGAGAGCGACCTCGCTGGGCGTATCGATCACCGTGCTCGGGGACTGGGTGACCTCGGGCACGCGGAGGCCGAGCACCTGCGCGGTGTGCTCCTGGACGGCACGCGCACGAGTGGGGTCATCGCTCAGCGCCGTGCCGTGCGTCGGGATGATCTCCCGCAGCCTGGGCTGCCACTCCTCCCACTTCGCGGGGAAGCAGCGCTCGAGGACCTCGAGCATGACGTGAGCGGCGGTGGAGGCACCGGGGGACGCGCCGAGCAGCCCCGCGATCGAGCCGTCGGCGTGGCTGATCAGCTCCGTGCCGAACTGCAGGACGCCTTCGGGCCGGATCACCTGGACGCGCTGGCCGGCGGTGATCTTCTTCCAGTCCCGGGTGTGCGCGTCGGGGTAGAAGTCGAGGAGGTCCTTGAACTTCTTCTTCGGGCGCGCGATCAGCTGGCTGGCGAGGTAGAGCGTCAGCGGGATGTTCGCCAGCCCGGCCAGGATCATCGGCAGCAGGTTGCGCAGGTTGAACGCCCGCGGCATGTCGATCAGCGACCCGTGCTTCAGATAGCGCGGGCTGAACCCGGCGTACGGTCCGAACATGAGCCACTGCTCGCCGCCGACGACGCGGGTGTCCAGGTGCGGCACCGACATCGGGGGAGCCCCGACCGCAGCCTTGCCGTAGACCTTGGCCTGGTGGCGCGCGACCACTTCGGGGTTGTTGGTCCGCAGGAACTCGCCGCTGACCGGGAAGCCGCCGAAGCCGTGGATCTCGG
>NZ_QYRP01000001.1 GCF_003600895.1 Nocardioides cavernaquae | reverse complement strand
GAAGAGGATGGCTTCGTAGCAGGACTCCCCGACCGCGTTGAGCACAGGCGCCCAGCGCCCGAACCGCGCGTAGTAGGCGCTCGCCAGCTCATTGCCCTCCGCGGTGTCGAGCCCATCGAAGTAGGCCGCCGCCGCGTAGAGACCGTTGTGGGCAGCGGGGCCGCCAGCGAGGAGGGTGTTCTCCTCGACGGCGGGGCTCAGCCGCGTGAGTCGGTCATCGAGCCCGAAACGTGCGAACTGGCGGTTGAAGTGGACGGCGTCCTGCCCCATCAGGAGCATCATCACGCCATCGACGTCACCACCCTCGAGATCTCGCAGGACGGCGCCGAAGTCAGTCGTGCCCAGCGGGACGTAGGTCTCGCTGACGATGGACGAGGCACTGTCCTGGAGCGCGATGCGTGCCGTCGCGCCGGTCACCCGAGGGAAGACGTAGTCGTTGCCGACGATCGCCCAGCGGCCGGTGCCGAGTTCCTCGCGCATCCAGTGCGCCGCCGGGAGGAGCTGGTTGATCGGACGCTCGCCGAGCATGAAGACGCCGCGCGTGTCGTCGCGGCCCTCGTGCATCGCAGCGAAGGCGTAGAGCACTCGGCCGCCGACGCGCTGGGTGATGGCCTGACGCACCGCGGAGATGTGCCAGCCCGCCACGGCTCCACCCGACCGCTGTCGACGAGCGTGCCAACCTCCGCAGCGACGACCTCAGGCGCGCGGCCACCGTCGACGACGATCAGCTCGACCTGGCGTCCCCCGATGCCGTCCACTGCATTGAGCTGCTCGACCGCGAGCTCGCCACAGGCGAGGCACGACGGACCGTAGATCCCGGTCGGACCCTGCAACGGCACCACGAAGGCGATCGCGACGGTCTCCCGCACGCGATCCGTCAGGGGTGCGGCTCCAGTGGGCACCGTTACCTCCGATTTGACCGTTGGCCACCTAGGATAGGCGCATGACCGACGTCAGCACCGGCGCTCTGCCGCAGAGTGACGCAGTCGACGCGCGCCCGGCCGCCGGTCTGACCTTGCTCCTCAAGCACGCCGAGCAGGTCGTCAAGCAGCGCCTCCAGCCGCTGCTCGACGAGGTCGACCTGACCCTCGACCACTGGCGGATCATGTCCGTGCTGCTCGTGCAGCCCGGCCTGACGATGACGACGATCGCGGATTCGGCCGTCGTGCCCGCCGCGACGCTGACGCGCCTGGTCGACCGTCTCGCCGAGCAGGCGATCATCGTGCGGCGCATCGACGCGGCCGACAAGCGTCGCGCCGTCGTGGCCCTCTCCCCACGCGGTCAGACCCTCGCACGTCGGCTTCGTGCTGCCGAGCAGTCGGTGGAGGTCGATCTGGTCTCCGCCGTCGGCACCGATCGGTCGGGCGCGCTGATGCGTGACCTGGCGGTCCTCCCCCACGTCGCGGGCTGAGCACGCCGCGGCGTTTGACTTCAAGTCCGCTTGAACATTCAGGCTCGTGGTCATGCGAGCGATCCAACTCCACGCCTTCGGCGATCCTGACCGCCTTGTCCTCGACGACCTGCCCGACCTGAGCCCCGGACCCGACCAGGTCCGGATCGCGGTGGAGTCGAGCGGAGTGCACCTCCTCGACACCAGCCTGCGCCGCGGCGAGACCGGGCCCCTCCCGCTTCCGGAGCTGCCGACGGTGCCGGGTCGTGAGGTCGCCGGCACCGTCGATGCAGTCGGTGACGCGGTCGATCCGGAGTGGCTGGGCAGGCGCGTCGTCGCGCACCTGGGTCCCGTTCCCGGCGGCTACGCGCAGCAGGCGGTGACCTCGCTCGCGAACCTGATCCCGGTTCCCGCCGGGCTCACCCTGGACGAGGCCGTTGGCCTCGTCGGCACGGGGCGAACCGCGGAGGGCATCCTGGAGCAGGCGGGTCTCTCCGCCGAGGACACCGTCCTGATCCCTGCGGCGGCGGGCGGTCTCGGGTGGCTCCTCACCCAGGCCGCACTCACGGCCGGCGCGACGGTGATCGCCGCCGCAGGCGGGCCGGAGAAGGTACGCCGCCTACGCGAGCTCGGCGCGCAGGCCGTCGACTACCACGAGCCGGACTGGGCCGCGGCGATCGGCCGCGCTGCCACGGTCGTGCTGGACGGGGTGGGTGGCGCCATCGGCCGTCGGGCGATGCACCAGCTCGCCCCGGGCGGCCGGATGCTGATGTTCGGCTACTCCTCGGGCACGCCGACCGAGGTCACGACGGCAGACCTGATCGCCCTCAACATCTCCGCGGGGTGGAACCTCGGGCCGCGGATGTTCGCCCGCCCGGGAGGCATCCGCGGGCTGGCCGAGCAGGCACTGGCGAGGGGCGCTCGTGGCGAATGGCGACCGCTCATCTCGGCGTACCCGCTCGAGGAGGCGGCGCGGGCCCACCGCGACCTGGAGGAACGGCGGACTGTCGGGAAGGTGGTGCTCCGGTCCTCGCCCGGTCAGTCCTCACCCAGCGTGGAGAACGCCACGACCCCGCGGCGCATCTGATCGGAGGCCGCACGGGCGACGTTGCGCAGCGGGGTGCCGGCGGCGGCCGAGGCGATCTGGTCGGTGAGGTCGAGCAGCTGCTTGATCCAGCGCACGAAGTCACCGGCCGCCTGACCGGTCTGCCGGAGCACGTCGTCCAGGTCGTCGCCTCGGCCCACCGATAGGCAGCCCAGGCGAAGCCCATGTCGGGCTCGCGCAGGAACTCGAGCCCGTTCTCCTTCTCCAGCACGTCCAGCTGGGCCCACAGGTGCACCATCTCGGCGACGACCTGCTTCACCTTGTCCCCGGGCAGGCGAGGCACGGCCTGGTCGTCCGCGCGACGGCCCTCGAAGACGAGGACGGAGAGCACCGCGGCGAGCTCGGGCGGGGTGAGGTCGTCCCAGAGCCCGGCGCGCAGCGACTCTGCAGCGAGCAGGTCCATGTCGGTGTGGATCCGCATCAGCTGGCGGCCCTGGTCGGTGACCGTGGTGGTGTCCTCGTCGTCGAGCGAGAGGTAGTCCAGGCTGATCAGCACGTCGCACACCCGGTCGAACTGTCGCGCGATCGTGTTGGTGCGGGACTCGATCCGGCGCTGGAGCGTTGCGGAGTCGCGCTGCAGCTTGAACCAGCGCTCTGCCCACCGGGCGTGGTCCTCGCGGTCCGGGCAGTTGTGGCACGGGTGCTCGCGCAGCTGGCGCCGGAGCCGGTCGGCCTCGGTGAGCTCGGCCCCGCCCCTGCTCGCGGGCGGCCACCGACGGCCCGCGACCGGTCGGGGGCGGGGGTCAGGCCGTGGGTCTTCTCGCGCAGCGCGTTGACGACGTCGCGACGCATCTGCGGGTTCCGCCCGCTGAAGCCGCGCGGGATCCGCACGCTCCCGAGCGCCTTCACCGGGGTGCCGAAGTCCATCATGGCGAGCCTGCGGGCCTGACGATCGGCGGTCACGACGTAGGGACGGGGGCCCTCGGGGGTGATGCCCGGCTCGATGACGACCGCGAAGCCGGAGTACTTGCCGTTCGGCACCATGATGATGTCGCCCGGCTCAGCTTCTCCAGCGACGCCGCTGCTTCGCTGCGACGGTCGTTGCGCCGGTCCCGCGCACCCGCCTTCTCGGCGTCGGAGATCCGGCGCCGCAACGCGGCGTACTCCATGAAGTCCCCGAGGTGGCACGTTGCGGCCTCGACGTAGCCGTCGAGCGCGTCCTCCGCCTTCTTGTGCTGGCGGGCCAGGCCGACGACTGCGCGGTCCGCCTGGAACTGTGCGAACGACGACTCGAGGAGCTCGCGGGCGGTGGCCCGCCCGAACTGCTGGACCAGGTTGACGGCCATGTTGTAGCTGGGCCGGAACGACGATCGCAGCGGGTAGGTGCGCTTCGACGCGAGGCCGGCCAGCTCCTTGGGGTTGGTCCCCTGCTGCCAGAGCACGACGCCGTGGCCCTCGACATCGAGACCACGACGGCCGGCGCGACCGGTGAGCTGGGTGTACTCCCCCGGGGTGATGTCGGCGTGGGTCTCGCCGTTCCACTTGGTCAGCTTCTCGATGACGACGGTGCGCGCGGGCATGTTGATGCCGAGGGCCAGGGTCTCGGTCGCGAAGACGGCCTTGCAGAGACCGCGCTGGAAGAGCTCCTCGACGCATTCCTTGAACGTCGGCAACATGCCGGCGTGGTGCGACGCGACACCGCGGGTGAGGCCGTCGAGGAACCCGTCGTAGCCGAGCACCTGCAGGTCGTCCGGAGGAAGGTGGCGCACCTTGGACTCCACGTAGGCGAAGATCTCGTCGCGCTCGTCCGCGGTGGTGAGCCGCAGGTTGGACTCAAGGCACTGGGTGACCGCGGCGTCGCAGCCGACACGGCTGAAGATGAAGACGATGGCTGGCAGGAGGTTGTCGCGCTGGAGGCGCTCGATGACGTCCACCCGGCTGGGCGTCCAGACGCGGCGGCCGTTGCCCACGTTCTTCTGGCCGGGCTTGCGCTTGTCGCGGGGACTACGCCGGTCACTGGTGCGCCCTGATGCCCAGTCGTCACGGGCCACCCGGAGCAGCTGCGGGTTGACCGGCGCTCCTTCGCGCACGAAGCCGGCCTTGGCATCGGCGTCGGAGTCGGCGAAGAGGTCGTGCATCTGCTTGCCGACGATCACGTGCTGGAAGAGCGGGACCGGTCGACGCTCCTCGACGATCGTGGTGATCTCGCCGCGGACCGTCTCGAGCCAGTCGCCGAACTCCTCCGCGTTGGAGACAGTCGCGCTGAGCGAGACGAGAGCGACCGACTCGGGCAGATGGATGATCACTTCCTCCCAGACCGCGCCACGCATGCGGTCGGCGAGGTAGTGGACCTCGTCCATGACGACGTAGCCGAGACCCGTGAGCGTCCGGGACCCGGCGTACAGCATGTTGCGGAGGACCTCGGTCGTCATGACGACGATGGGAGCGTCGCCGTTGACCGAGTTGTCGCCGGTGAGCAGCCCGACCTGCTCCGGCCCGTAGCGCTGGACCAGGTCGTGGAACTTCTGGTTGGACAGCGCCTTGATGGGCGCGGTGTAGAACGCCTTGCGCCCCTGGCTGAGGGCCAGGTGGATGGCGAACTCGCCCACGATGGTCTTGCCGGAGCCGGTTGGCGCGGCAACGAGTACGCCGCGTCCCTGCTCGAGCTCGTGGCAGGCGCGGACCTGGAAGTCGTCCAGCGGGAAGTCGTAGAGCTCGGCGAACTCCGCGAAGACCGGGAACTCCTGGCGCTGGCGGAAGGCGGTGTTCTGCTCTGAAGGTGTGCCCACACCCAGACCCTAGTCGGGGTGTGGGTCAGATGGCCGACGCCTCGTCGGGCGAGAGCCCGGCATAAGGATCGCGCGCTGCCCGGCGCCGGTCGTTGAACCGCGCGATCCCCTCGGAAAGCAGGAAGAGCAGCACCATCGGCACCGCGAGCGCGGTCATGGTGAACGGGTCGGTCGACGGGGTGGCAAGAGCCGCAAAGACGAAGACGCCGATGACCATCCACGCCCTGTGCTTCCCGAGCGACTCCCCCTTGACCACTCCGGCCAGGTTGAGCAGGACCACGAAGACCGGGATCTCGAACGCGATGCCAAAGACCAGCAGTGTCCGGCTGAAGAACGAGAGGTACTCGTTGAAGTCGACCAGGTTGGTGAAGTTGTCCGGGGTGAACCCGATCAGGACCTCGAGGCCCTTCGGGAGCGTCAGGTAGCCGAGCAGGACGCCGAGCAGGAAGAGCGGACCCGCGATGACGACGAAGATCGCCGTCCACTTCTTCTCCCGGCGATGCAGGCCCGGGAGGACGAACGCCCAGAACTGGTAGAGCCACAGCGGTGCGGTGAGCACGCTCGTGGCGAGCGCGGAGAGCTTGAGGTAGACCATCAGGGGCGCACCTGCGCCCTGGATGATCGGCTCGGTGGTGCCTTCCGGCAGCACCTTCTGCGCCTGCTCGTAGGGACCGAAGACGAGGTCGAGCAGCTGGTCGTGGAAGACCAGCGAGACGGCGAACCCGACGAGCCAGATCAGCGCGATCTTGACGATGCGCGCACGAAACTCACGGAAGTGGTCCGAGAGCGCCATCCGTCCGTCGGGTCCGACGGGGTGCGCGGGCGCGCCAGAGAGGAGCCGGATCAGGCCGGACCCGAACACGAGGGAATACCTCAGCTGGCGTCGGTGGGCTTGTCGCCGTCGACGACCTCACCCTCGACGGTGGAGCGTCGTCGACGGCGACAGCCCACCGACGCCAGCTGAGGTATTCCCCTCGTGTTCGGGTCCGGCCTGATCCGGCTCCTCTCTGGCGCGCCCGCGCACCCCGTCGGACCCGACGGACGGATGGCGCTCTCGGACCACTTCCGTGAGTTTCGTGCGCGCATCGTCAAGATCGCGCTGATCTGGCTCGTCGGGTTCGCCGTCTCGCTGGTCTTCCACGACCAGCTGCTCGACCTCGTCTTCGGTCCCTACGAGCAGGCGCAGAAGGTGCTGCCGGAAGGCACCACCGAGCCGATCATCCAGGGCGCAGGTGCGCCCCTGATGGTCTACCTCAAGCTCTCCGCGCTCGCCACGAGCGTGCTCACCGCACCGCTGTGGCTCTACCAGTTCTGGGCGTTCGTCCTCCCGGGCCTGCATCGCCGGGAGAAGAAGTGGACGGCGATCTTCGTCGTCATCGCGGGTCCGCTCTTCCTGCTCGGCGTCCTGCTCGGCTACCTGACGCTCCCGAAGGGCCTCGAGGTCCTGATCGGGTTCACCCCGGACAACTTCACCAACCTGGTCGACTTCAACGAGTACCTCTCGTTCTTCAGCCGGACACTGCTGGTCTTTGGCATCGCGTTCGAGATCCCGGTCTTCGTGGTCCTGCTCAACCTGGCCGGAGTGGTCAAGGGGGAGTCGCTCGGGAAGCACAGGGCGTGGATGGTCATCGGCGTCTTCGTCTTTGCGGCTCTTGCCACCCCGTCGACCGACCCGTTCACCATGACCGCGCTCGCGGTGCCGATGGTGCTGCTCTTCCTGCTTTCCGAGGGGATCGCGCGGTTCAACGACCGGCGCCGGGCAGCGCGCGATCCTTATGCCGGGCTCTCGCCCGACGAGGCGTCGGCCATCTGACCCACACCCCGACTAGGGTCTGGGTGTGGGCACACCTTCAGAGCAGAACACCGCCTTCCGCCAGCGCCAGGAGTTCCCGGTCTTCGCGGAGTTCGCCGAGCTCTACGACTTCCCGCTGGACGACTTCCAGGTCCGCGCCTGCCACGAGCTCGAGCAGGGACGCGGCGTACTCGTTGCCGCGCCAACCGGCTCCGGCAAGACCATCGTGGGCGAGTTCGCCATCCACCTGGCCCTCAGCCAGGGGCGCAAGGCGTTCTACACCGCGCCCATCAAGGCGCTGTCCAACCAGAAGTTCCACGACCTGGTCCAGCGCTACGGGCCGGAGCAGGTCGGGCTGCTCACCGGCGACAACTCGGTCAACGGCGACGCTCCCATCGTCGTCATGACGACCGAGGTCCTCCGCAACATGCTGTACGCCGGGTCCCGGACGCTCACGGGTCTCGGCTACGTCGTCATGGACGAGGTCCACTACCTCGCCGACCGCATGCGTGGCGCGGTCTGGGAGGAAGTGATCATCCATCTGCCCGAGTCGGTCGCTCTCGTCTCGCTCAGCGCGACTGTCTCCAACGCGGAGGAGTTCGGCGACTGGCTCGAGACGGTCCGCGGCGAGATCACCACGATCGTCGAGGAGCGTCGACCGGTCCCGCTCTTCCAGCACGTGATCGTCGGCAAGCAGATGCACGACCTCTTCGCCGACTCCGACGCCGATGCCAAGGCCGGCTTCGTGCGCGAAGGAGCGCCGGTCAACCCGCAGCTGCTCCGGGTGGCCCGTGACGACTGGGCATCAGGGCGCACCAGTGACCGGCGTAGTCCCCGCGACAAGCGCAAGCCCGGCCAGAAGAACGTGGGCAACGGCCGCCGCGTCTGGACGCCCAGCCGGGTGGACGTCATCGAGCGCCTCCAGCGCGACAACCTCCTGCCAGCCATCGTCTTCATCTTCAGCCGTGTCGGCTGCGACGCCGCGGTCACCCAGTGCCTTGAGTCCAACCTGCGGCTCACCACCGCGGACGAGCGCGACGAGATCTTCGCCTACGTGGAGTCCAAGGTGCGCCACCTTCCTCCGGACGACCTGCAGGTGCTCGGCTACGACGGGTTCCTCGACGGCCTCACCCGCGGTGTCGCGTCGCACCACGCCGGCATGTTGCCGACGTTCAAGGAATGCGTCGAGGAGCTCTTCCAGCGCGGTCTCTGCAAGGCCGTCTTCGCGACCGAGACCCTGGCCCTCGGCATCAACATGCCCGCGCGCACCGTCGTCATCGAGAAGCTGACCAAGTGGAACGGCGAGACCCACGCCGACATCACCCCGGGGGAGTACACCCAGCTCACCGGTCGCGCCGGCCGTCGTGGTCTCGATGTCGAGGGCCACGGCGTCGTGCTCTGGCAGCAGGGGACCAACCCCAAGGAGCTGGCCGGCCTCGCGTCGAAGCGCACCTACCCGCTGCGATCGTCGTTCCGGCCCAGCTACAACATGGCCGTCAACCTGGTCCAGCAGTTCGGGCGGGCCACCGCCCGCGAGCTCCTCGAGTCGTCGTTCGCACAGTTCCAGGCGGACCGCGCAGTCGTCGGCCTGGCCCGCCAGCACAAGAAGGCGGAGGACGCGCTCGACGGCTACGTCGAGGCCGCAACGTGCCACCTCGGGGACTTCATGGAGTACGCCGCGTTGCGGCGCCGGATCTCCGACGCCGAGAAGGCGGGTGCGCGGGACCGGCGCAACGACCGTCGCAGCGAAGCAGCGGCGTCGCTGGAGAAGCTGAGGCCGGGCGACATCATCATGGTGCCGAACGGCAAGTACTCCGGCTTCGCGGTCGTCATCGAGCCGGGCATCACCCCCGAGGGCCCCCGTCCCTACGTCGTGACCGCCGATCGTCAGGCCCGCAGGCTCGCCATGATGGACTTCGGCACCCCGGTGAAGGCGCTCGGGAGCGTGCGGATCCCGCGCGGCTTCAGCGGGCGGAACCCGCAGATGCGTCGCGACGTCGTCAACGCGCTGCGCGAGAAGACCCACGGCCTGACCCCGCCGCCCCCGACCGGTCGCGGGCCGTCGGTGGCCGCCCGCGAGCAGGAGGCGCGGGCCGAGCTCACCGAGGCCGACCGGCTCCGGCGCCAGCTGCGCGAGCACCCGTGCCACAACTGCCCGGACCGCGAGGACCACGCCCGGTGGGCAGAGCGCTGGTTCAAGCTGCAGCGCGACTCCGCAACGCTCCAGCGCCGGATCGAGTCCCGCACCAACACGATCGCGCGACAGTTCGACCGGGTGTGCGACGTGCTGATCAGCCTGGACTACCTCTCGCTCGACGACGAGGACACCACCACGGTCACCGACCAGGGCCGCCAGCTGATGCGGATCCACACCGACATGGACCTGCTCGCTGCAGAGTCGCTGCGCGCCGGGCTCTGGGACGACCTCACCCCGCCCGAGCTCGCCGCGGTGCTCTCCGTCCTCGTCTTCGAGGGCCGTCGCGCGGACGACCAGGCCGTGCCTCGCCTGCCCGGGGACAAGGTGAAGCAGGTCGTCGCCGAGATGGTGCACCTGTGGGCCCAGCTGGACGTGCTGGAGAAGGAGAACGGGCTCGAGTTCCTGCGCGAGCCCGACATGGGCTTCGCCTGGGCTGCCTATCGGTGGGCCGAGGGCGACGACCTGGACGACGTGCTCCGGCAGACCGGTCAGGCGGCCGGTGACTTCGTGCGCTGGATCAAGCAGCTGCTCGACCTCACCGACCAGATCGCCTCGGCCGCCGCCGGCACCCCGCTGCGCAACGTCGCCCGTGCGGCCTCCGATCAGATGCGCCGCGGGGTCGTGGCGTTCTCCACGCTGGGTGAGGACTGACCGGGCGAGGACCGGAGCACCACCTTCCCGACAGTCCGCCGTTCCTCCAGGTCGCGGTGGGCCCGCGCCGCCTCCTCGAGCGGGTACGCCGAGATGAGCGGTCGCCATTCGCCACGAGCGCCCCTCGCCAGTGCCTGCTCGGCCAGCCCGCGGATGCCTCCCGGGCGGGCGAACATCCGCGGCCCGAGGTTCCACCCCGCGGAGATGTTGAGGGCGATCAGGTCTGCCGTCGTGACCTCGGTCGGCGTGCCCGAGGAGTAGCCGAACATCAGCATCCGGCCGCCCGGGGCGAGCTGGTGCATCGCCCGACGGCCGATGGCGCCACCCACCCCGTCCAGCACGACCGTGGCAGCGCGGCCGATCGCCGCGGCCCAGTCCGGCTCGTGGTAGTCGACGGCCTGCGCGCCGAGCTCGCGTAGGCGGCGTACCTTCTCCGGCCCGCCTGCGGCGGCGATCACCGTCGCGCCGGCCGTGAGTGCGGCCTGGGTGAGGAGCCACCCGAGACCGCCCGCCGCCGCAGGGATCAGGACGGTGTCCTCGGCGGAGAGACCCGCCTGCTCCAGGATGCCCTCCGCGGTTCGCCCCGTGCCGACGAGGCCAACGGCCTCGTCCAGGGTGAGCCCGGCGGGAACCGGGATCAGGTTCGCGAGCGAGGTCACCGCCTGCTGCGCGTAGCCGCCGGGAACGGGACCCAGGTGCGCGACGACGCGCCTGCCCAGCCACTCCGGATCGACCGCGTCACCGACTGCATCGACGGTGCCGGCGACCTCACGACCCGGCACCGTCGGCAGCTCCGGAAGCGGGAGGGGCCCGGTCTCGCCGCGGCGCAGGCTGGTGTCGAGGAGGTGCACTCCGCTCGACTCCACCGCGATCCGGACCTGGTCGGGTCCGGGCTCAGGTCGGGCAGGTCGTCGAGGACAAGGCGGTCAGGATCGCCGAAGGCGTGGAGTTGGATCGCTCGCATGACCACGAGCCTGAATGTTCAAGCGGACTTGAAGTCAAACGCCGCGGCGTGCTCAGCCCGCGACGTGGGGGAGGACCGCCAGGTCACGCATCAGCGCGCCCGACCGATCGGTGCCGACGGCGGAGACCAGATCGACCTCCACCGACTGCTCGGCAGCACGAAGCCGACGTGCGAGGGTCTGACCGCGTGGGGAGAGGGCCACGACGGCGCGACGCTTGTCGGCCGCGTCGATGCGCCGCACGATGATCGCCTGCTCGGCGAGACGGTCGACCAGGCGCGTCAGCGTCGCGGCGGGCACGACGGCCGAATCCGCGATCGTCGTCATCGTCAGGCCGGGCTGCACGAGCAGCACGGACATGATCCGCCAGTGGTCGAGGGTCAGGTCGACCTCGTCGAGCAGCGGCTGGAGGCGCTGCTTGACGACCTGCTCGGCGTGCTTGAGGAGCAAGGTCAGACCGGCGGCCGGGCGCGCGTCGACTGCGTCACTCTGCGGCAGAGCGCCGGTGCTGACGTCGGTCATGCGCCTATCCTAGGTGGCCAACGGTCAAATCGGAGGTAACGGTGCCCACTGGAGCCGCACCCCTGACGGATCGCGTGCGGGAGACCGTCGCGATCGCCTTCGTGGTGCCGTTGCAGGGTCCGACCGGGATCTACGGTCCGTCGTGCCTCGCCTGTGGCGAGCTCGCGGTCGAGCAGCTCAATGCAGTGGACGGCATCGGGGGACGCCAGGTCGAGCTGATCGTCGTCGACGGTGGCCGCGCGCCTGAGGTCGTCGCTGCGGAGGTTGGCACGCTCGTCGACAGCGGTCGGGTGGAGGCCGTGGCGGCTGGCACATCTCCGCGGTGCGTCAGGCCATCACCCAGCGCGTCGGCGGCCGAGTGCTCTACGCCTTCGCTGCGATGCACGAGGGCCGCGACGACACGCGCGGCGTCTTCATGCTCGGCGAGCGTCCGATCAACCAGCTCCTCCGGCGGCGCACTGGATGCGCGAGGAACTCGGCACCGGCCGCTGGGCGATCGTCGGCAACGACTACGTCTTCCCTCGGGTGACCGGCGCGACGGCACGCATCGCGCTCCAGGACAGTGCCTCGTCCATCGTCAGCGAGACCTACGTCCCGCTGGGCACGACTGACTTC